>CAIOSU010000091.1 GCA_903861055.1 uncultured bacterium | reverse complement strand
GATGGTCACGTTATCGCCAACGGCGATAGGGTTGGTTTGGCCAGTATCCTCCAAACGGAACTTGCCTTTTAGGCGTGCGTTTATCTGCCTGCCATCCTCTAGCCTTACTATATACCAGCTCCCAGTGGAGCGCAACACTTTTCCTTCGCTCGCCATTAGGTTGTTTTGTATCCTGCTTTTAAGGCTCCGGCTATTTCTGGCAGCAGGTTGGGTTCTTCTTCAAAGGCGGTACCAATTACTATAACATCGGCTCCGGCTTTGCAAGCCTCGTAGGCGGCTTTGCCACTGCGTATGCCACCGCCTACTATTAAAGGTACTGTTATTTGGTGGCTTACGGCTGCTATGGATTTTAAACTTACGGGCTGCTTGGCGCCGCTACCAGCTTCAAGGTATAATAGCTTCAGCCCCAATTGTTCGCCAGCTAGCGCTGTTAAAGCGGCTATTTCGGGTTTGTTGGCCGGTATGGGTAAGGTGTTGCTTATGTACGAAACGGTAGTAGGGGCACCACCATCAATCAAAACATATCCGGTAGGCAATAGTTCCAAGCCACTTTGTTTTAATGCCGCAGCGGCCTGTACCTGTTGGCCAATAAGCAAATCGGCATTGCGGCCAGAAATAAGCGATAACAATAAAATGCCATCGGCAAGCGGGGTAATCTGCGCTGGGCTGCCTGGGAATAGGATAACCGGTATGTTGCTATGCTGTTTCAAGGTATTTATGCAAGCATCCAACTGTTGGTGTACCAATAAACTACCGCCCACCAAAAATAAATCGACTTGGTTGACGCTTGCCAATAGCGCAAGGGTTGTCCAAGTATCGGTGTTTCCCTTGTCAGGGTCAACCAATACTGCCAGTAGCTTTTGACCATTGGCTTTAGCATTTATTAGGGTGTTGTATAAATTTGATTTCACGCTTTAAAATTACGAATAATCGGCGGTCTGTGATTTTTTTTCAAAAAGCAATGATATTAGAAAACCTTGTTGAGCGATATGCGTATAAAAGCGTAAATCTAAATCATGATTTTACTTGCGTATATACTAACTATCGGTGCCTTGGCCACTTTTACATTCTGTAAATCAGGGGTTTACATCCAATCTGCACATATTTTGACTTCCCGCGTAACCTTTAAAGCTATCCATCGTAAAAACAGGTAAGAAGTTAAACTTTCTATTACCCGAAACAAACTATCTATCATGAAACGTACAAATAAGTTAGCTGGATTTGCCCTTCTTGGAATGTTCTTTATGGGAAGTGCCACCGTTAGCAACCTGCGGATTAATGCACCTGAAACACCAGTTTCGACAGTGCGTTCTTTTGAGTTTCAGTTTTCGAACCAAATAGAAGTTGGTGCCGAAATGATGCCACTGGTTGGTCAGCTAAGCAAAGATGGAAAGAGCATGTACCTTACTGGCCAAAACCACCAAGGTAAAAAGCAACTATACAAAATGAGCCGTACCAAAGCAGGTGCCGATTTTGGCAAACCTGAGCGTTTGGCAGGAGCAATAAATGATGGCAAATATGATATCATTATGCCTTCAGTTAGCAATGACGAACAAACCATGGTGTTTGTGCACAGTGCTAATGGCATGCAAAACGGTAACGACCTATACGTAGCCACTAAAGGCGCCACCGGCGAGTTTACGGCCATTCAAGCAATTGAGGCTGCCAACGACCCTAATATCAGCGATAGCTACCCTTGGTTGTCGGCCGATGGAAACCGCTTGTATTTTACCAAACAACAGGGCAGCAATATTACCTTTTATGTAACAGAGCGCACCGGTGCCGAAGGTTTCGGCAAACCAACTGAATTGGGTATTAAATTGCCAAAATCGAACAACAACATGAGTTGCCACTTGAGCAGCGATGAAAAGGAATTGTTTGTTTTATCGGGCGAAGTAATCTATTACTCAGCCCGCAAAAGCACTGCTGATAAATTTACCCTACCTGTTGAGATTGCAAACACCAGCAACAGCGGCTACCTAAGCGGCATAACCCTCACCGATGATGCCAGCGAAATGTTCGTATACAACTCAGTTGGTTTCCGTAACACACAAATTTTGAAATTCAACAATAAGAGCAACGATTCGAAACCAGTGTTGACTACACCTGGGCACGAGAAATAAAGATAGATGGTTAGTTATTTGTTAGGACAACAAAGGAGCACTCTTGATTGGGTGCTCCTTTCCTGTTTTGGGTTCTGCGAGGAATGGCCGATATTGCATTACCTATGAAATTGCTAAACTACATTAACGGCCAGTTGAATGAGCCCTTAAGCGGAAAGTGGCTCAATAATATTGAACCTGCTACAGGGCTAGTATATAGCCAAATACCCGACAGCACAGCCGAAGATTTGCAAGCGGCCATGGAAGCCGCCAGCGCCGCTTATCCAGCTTGGGCTGCTACCGAGGCAGCCGAGCGCAGCCGTATTATGTTGCGCATTGCCCATTTGATTGAGGAGAACCTAGAACTTCTTGCACAAGCCGAAAGCCAAGACAATGGCAAGCCAGTGGGCTTGGCAAGGGTAATGGATATACCCCGCGCTGCGGCCAACATAAGTTTTTTTGCCACTGCCATATTGCACCAAAACACCGAAACGCATTACAACCAGGGGCACTCGCTAAATTATACCTTACGCCAACCAATAGGTGTGGTGGGTTGCATTTCGCCATGGAATTTGCCCCTATACCTTTTTACCTGGAAGATAGCCCCTGCATTGGCTGCCGGCAATACCGTTATTGCTAAACCATCGGAGATTACACCGCTTACAGCATTCTTGTTTTCACAGCTATGTATTGAGGCAGGCTTGCCTGCTGGGGTACTCAACATTGTGCACGGCCGCGGCGGGCAGATTGGGCAGGCGCTTACAGAGCACCCAAAAGTGAAGGCCATCTCATTTACGGGAGGCACCGCAACAGGTAAAGTTATTGCTGCAACTGCTGCACCCATGTTCAAAAAGCTATCGTTGGAGCTGGGCGGCAAAAATCCCAATATCATCTTTGCCGATTGCGATTGGGAGGATATGCTGAATACTACTATTCGTTCATCGTTTGCCAACCAAGGGCAGATTTGCCTTTGTGGTTCAAGGATTATTGTTGAGCGCAGCGTTTATGAGCGATTTAAAACTGATTTTGTGGCCCGCGTGAAGCAACTCCGTATTGGCGACCCAAGTGAGGATGTAAACATTGGTGCCGTGGTAAGCGAGCCCCACATGAACAAGATTTTGGGTTATATTGAGTCGGCACGACAGCAAGGCGCACAAATACTTACAGGTGGCAATAGGGTGCAAGTGCCTGGCCGGTGTGCCAATGGCTACTTTCTGGAGCCTACGGTTATTGATGGGCTGGGCGCCGACTGCAACCTCAACCAAGAAGAGATATTTGGCCCAGTGGTTACCATTATCGCTTTCGATACCGTTGAAGAGGCACTGGACATAGCTAACGGAACGCCTTATGGCCTTGCCGCTACGCTCTGGACACAAAACCTTACCCGTGCGCACCAAATGGCCGAAAAGCTGGATAGTGGTATTGTATGGGTAAACTGCTGGCTGGTGCGCGACCTACGCACACCGTTTGGCGGGGTAAAGCAAAGTGGGGTAGGTCGAGAAGGAGGCTGGGAGGCGCTGAAGTTTTTTACCGAAGCCAAAAATGTATGCATAAAATTATAGGCTGTGGCGATGCCAAACCTTTTGTTAGATAGCTTGTTGCTTGTTACAAAGTTCTAAATTTTCAATACCTTATCATGAAACCTATTCATTATTTGCTGTTTTTGTGCTTGTTGGCTGTGCTGGGGTGTTCGCAAACATTGCCAGCCTTTAAAGCCGAAGACCAACCGTCCATGCCTGATTATAGCAATGAGGCAAACTGGTCTGGACTGCCTTTTAGGGGTGATGCAACCGATGAGATACCCAATTATGAAACCTGGGTAAGCGATTCGCAAAAGACTGTTGATGTGTTCTACATCTATCCTACTATCTATAAATTTGGTGATACCTGGAATGCCGATTTGAATAACAACAAACTGAACAGACGGATTGATAAGTTACCAGTAAAGTTTCAAGCTACAGTGTTTAACGAAATGGGAAGGGTTTATGCACCGCGTTATCGCCAAGGATGCATTGAAAGCTTTAGCGACTCGGCAAATGGACCCAAGGCACTTGCCTTTGCTTACGAAGATGTGAAAATGGCTTTTGAGTATTACATGGAGCATTACAACCAAGGCCGGCCTATCATTATTGCTTCGCATAGCCAAGGCACTTACCATGCTCGCAGATTGCTTAAGGAGTATTTTGACACTCCAGCCAAAAAACAACAATTAGTTTGCGCTTACATTGTAGGTTATGCCATTTATCCTGACCAATATGAAGTGCTAACACCTTGCAAAAATGCTTCCGAAACCGGCTGTTATGTTACTTGGAGCAGCTTCGATGAGAATTTTTATTATCCCGATACGGCAAATGACTTTTTAGTAGGGAAGGTAATTGTAAACCCTATTACTTGGAACATAGATACTGCCGAAGTACAAGGTAAAGGAGCTTTTTTGTTTAACCTAAACCGTAAAAAGCTTTTCGCAACAAGCGCTTACATGCGCAATAATATGCTTTGGGTAGATACTAAGGTTCCGTTGTTTAAGCAAACCAACGTACTTCATTTGTTAGACTATAACCTTTTTTGGCACGACATAAGAGCCAATGTAAAGCTGCGGGTAAATGCCTATCAAACTAACTCGGCCAAGAGCACAAATTAGACGGAATTGTTTCAAATGAAAAGAGCCCGGTGGCTAATCCGGGCTCTTCGCTCACGCAGGTTATAATAAGGCTACTTATTACTACAAAGTAAAAAAATATAAATGAGTGAAAGATTTAAAAAATGTTAAGGTTTGCTATTTATAGACGAAAAACCACTACTGTTAGACGAAACTTGTGGCGAACCTTTATAATCAACGCTACTAGCACCTGAAGCTTCGGCATTTAGTTTGGTGATAGCATATACCTCGGCACTACTCGCACCACTGGCATGTACTTTCACTTGGTCGGTTGTTAGTCCGAAGGCCAATATTTCAGAGGCGCCGTTTACCTCAGCGTTTAATTTTTGTGCGGTTCCGCCAATGGTTAGTTCGCTAGCGCCGCTTAAGTGAACGGTCAAGTTTTCGGTGTCAATGTTTAGCTTGCAATCGCTTGCGCCAGCCAATTCCACGTATAGCGAAGCAGGCTTAAACCCACTAATATCGCCTTCGCTGGCGCCCAGTATTGTTACTTTTTCAAGTTCGGGGGTATATACCCATACTGTTACATCGTTGTTCAGGCCAAATTCATTATCCTGTTTAATCGTTAGCTTGTTACCAATGGTGTTTACGGTTACATGCTTCATCATGCTTTCATCTTCAAATACCACTTGGCTGTTGCTCGAAGGTTTTAAGTGAAAGTTGATAGCGCCGCTTATTTCTATCGAAGTAAAGTTTGATACAACCATGGTGTTATTGTTGGCAGCTACTGGCGATACGGGTGCATTGGTGGCACCAGGTATGGCTGGCCCAGGTTTGTCGCCGCAGTCTAAGCAAGTAAGGCCATTGGGCATCATTTTCCATGTATGGCCTATCATATCGCCATCATAGGCATTGTCAACGTTTTTTATATCATGTATTAGTTCCCTAATATCGTTGCTGAAATATACCGATTGGCCTTCTGGTAGCAGTAGCTCCAACTTAACCTCTTGCCCTCTTATATGGTCTTCGGTAGGGAAGGTATAGAAGGCAGGGAAATAAAGACTGGCACTATCTTGTGCAATATTATAAGTAATGTTTTGTACCCGGTAGTTGGCTTGGTCGGCATTTTGACCGCAAGCAATTACTGTTTTTTCCAGTATAAATTCACTCCCCGGAGCACGTTTTACGTTTAAGGTTATTTGGGCATCTTTGTCAACGTTGTATCGGCGCACATATAGGGTGTCGCTGTCTTCTAGGTATTTGCCCCAGCTACCCAATGCCCTAAATCTATCTTGATTATGCTCGTCGTCCTTAATTTCAAGGCGTAAAATGCCATCAATAGGTGCCACAAGCACAGTAGTTTCGGTTTTCTTGCGGGTAATGTCAGTATGGCCTTTTAAATTGGTTACTGTATATACTACTAATACAATACCTACTAACATTAAGCCTATGGCGCCTAAGCTTAAACCTTTTAGATTGAGTCGTTTATTGATAATAATGGCGATTCCGGCATAGAGCATGTAAATCAACGGAATGAATATAATCAAGCCAAACCCAAGGATAGCAATTGTTATGCTCGCTGAGCCTTCAAACAAGTGGGGCAGCATGCTTAAGGCAATTCCCTCGTCGAACAACGACGGAATGGTAAAGCCCAATGAGAAACTAATAATAAGCACAATGGCCAGTATTACAAGGAACAGCCCAACCAATTTCCCCAAAATGTTAAAGAAAACCCGGATAATAGTAGCAATAAAATCGACCAAACGGGACATAACACCTCTTGCCTTGTGACCTGTGTTGCCGCTGTTTATTCGGTTTTCTAGGTCACTCAGCTCTTCGCGTATGGTTTTTTCAATGTTATCAATGTTAATAGGCTCTCCGCGCATTTGCAGTTTCTCTGATGCAGTTTGTGCTTTCGGCACCAACACCAATAGTACCAAGTACACTAAAAAGCTGCTACCTACACCTAAAAAGAACGTAATCAAGAATACCAATCGTATCCAAATAGGATCAGCAATGCCGAAATATTCAGACAAACCAGAGGCCACGCCACCAATAACTTTGTCGTCGGGGTTGCGAAACAGCCGGCGTTGCTTTTTGTCGTCTTGAGCCGTTCTTTTGCTATTGCTTTGCGCTTCCTCGTCGTCTTCCAAATGAATCTCGAAGTCGTCGGGCTGGCCCATCGTGCTAATGGTAAGCTCCACGTCTGCCATGGTTACCACATTGCGTTTTTCGCCTAAAAATTCATAAAACATCTCGGCCAGGCGGCTCTCTATGTCCGATATAATGTCGCTGCCACCTTTGGTGTTGGCATATTTAGCTTTTATCGATTCTAGATATTTCCAAAGCCGTTCGTAAGCAAGTTCATCTATTTGAAATACTTGCCCTCCTAGGTTAATTGAAACGGTTTTATTCATGGCTGTTGTTGTTTTCTCGTTTAGAATTGGTAAGGTTCACGGCATACACCAAATCTTCCCAGGTTTGGTCTAGCTCTTCTAAAAATGCTTTGCCCTCGGGGGTGAGGTTAAAATACTTTCTTGGCGGGCCCGATGCACTTTCGCGCCATTCGTAGCTTAGTAGGCCGCTGTTTTTGAGCCTTGTAAGCAATGGGTAAAGGGTGCCCTCTACTACCAGTAGCCTCGCATCCTTAAGGGTCTCCAGTATATCCGATGCATACACCTCTCCTCGGGCAATAATGGATAGGATACAGTATTCCAGTATCCCCTTGCGCATCTGCACTTTGGTGTTATCTACATTCATGTTTATGTTTTTAGCCAGCAGCGCTGCCGGCGGTACATTTTTAAAGTTTGGTTGTAGGCTTTCGGGTTACCGTTGCACAAAGTCAATGGTCATTTGGTAGGTTTGGCCCTTTACTGGCAAATCGAGCAAGGTGCCTTCTAGCTGCTGCTTTACATACTGCCCTAGTTGTGCCTCTCTTGCTTTTACCCTTATCACTTGTATTTCGCCGTTGTTGTTTACGTGAAATAGTATCTCTACCGTTCCACTCAACTCATCGCTAAGCGCAAACGCAGGGTAGGGTAGCTGTTTTGTTACTTCATTTTTTACTGATTCCAAAATTACAGCTTCGGAGTTGCTGCCAGTTGCACAAGCATGTGGCGCGCCAAACAAAATCAAAAATCCGCCAAAGAATAGGGTAATAATGATCTTTTTCATTGCTACAGTTTTTATTGGTTAAAAATATCTGCCTACGAGTTGCAGGGTTCGATACCTTTTATCACCAATCTACGAATAGCCATTTCACAGATAACTAACTTAAGGTACTTGTTGATACAAAGATACAACCATTAAAAGGTACTATGCAATACAAAGTACTATAAAAATTATCCTTATTGTTATAAATTCTTGATTTTCAACGTTATAAAATTTATAGAAAGACTATTATCTTTGGCGGCTGATATTTTTCCATTTAAATCTGACTTACATGAAGAATTTTACCCTTATCGTGTGCGCTATTGGTTTATTGCTACCAACTGTTGGCCTTTTCGGGCAAGACGCGGCTGCCCTAAAGCCTGAATTTATTGACCCTACAAAGGCCGATACAGTTAAGCACTGGAAGTATGATGGCAATGCCGCCATTAACATTAACCAGGTAGCCCTTAAAAACTGGGCCGGCGGTGGACAAAGTTCCGTAGGTATGGGTGCCATTTTTGGTTTAAAGGCCAGCTATGCCAAGAATAATTTTAGTTGGGATATTAAAGCAGACATGGCTTTTGGAGTGCAAAAAATTGGCAAGCAAGAGTTTCGTAAATCCGATGACTTTTTTGAACTAAGTTCACAGCTCAATTATAAATTTAAGAAGGGCTGGCGCGTTGCCCTACTTACTACCTTAAGGAGCCAGTTTGCACCGGGTTATGAATATCCTGCTGATACTTCGAAGGTGCTCATATCCAAAGGGTTTTCGCCGGCTTATACTATTATTGCACCAGGTATTGAGTATCGTGCGCCGAAGTATTTTACGATATTGTTTTCGCCTATTACCAACAAAAACAACGTGGTAATGGACAATGTAAACATTAATGAAACCCGCTATGGCGTGGCCGAAGGAAAGAAAGTATTTGCCCAAGCGGGTGCTTTCCTCACCACTACTTTTGCCATTGAAGTGGTAAAGAACGTAACTTACACTACCAAGCTTGACCTATTTAGTAACTACTTGAAAAACCCCCAGAATATTGATATAAACTGGACGAATAATGTGGTAATGAAGGTGAACAGTTTCTTGAACGTAACAGTAAGCACCGAGCTGGTTTATGATGACGATGTAAATGTGCCTAAAACTCGAAAGGATGGTTCGATATACGAGGGTAAGGGTACCCAGTTCCGTCAAGGCCTTACTATTGGTATCGGGTATAAATTCAAAAGCAAGGAAGTAGCCAAGTAATTATTCTATTACTTAGGTTGCTGGTACTTTTTAGTTAAAATCCCCTTTGTTGGCCAGCAAGTTTTGCGTTGGGCTGCCAAAGGGGATTTATGTTTTAGGCACAGTTTCTGCGCTTAGCCCCGTATATTTACTATTGGTGCATTTACCAACTAGCTATGGATTGGAAAAGTAGTATTAAAGGTTTTAAGGCTTACCTTAAATTGGAGCGATCGCTTTCGGAGAACTCCATCGATGCTTACATGCGCGACATAAACAAGCTGTTGGAATATATAGAACAGGAGCACCCTGGGGTATCGCCAACTAAGGTTGATTTGGGCATTTTGGATGGTTTTGTTACTTGGTTGTTTGAGCGCGAGCTGAACGACCGTAGCCAAGCGCGCATGATATCGGGTGTGCGGGCCTACTACCGTTACCTGTTGATGGAGGATTTAATGGATCACGACCCTACCGAACTACTCGAAGGCCCTAAAATAAAACGGAAACTACCTGATACGCTTAGCTACGAAGAGATAATGCGCATGATAAATGCGATTGACCTTAGTGCGCCAGAAGGTGCCCGCAACAAGGCCATGCTCGAAACGCTGTATAGCTGTGGTTTGCGGGTTTCGGAGCTGATAAACCTACGGCTTAGCAGGCTGCATTTCCAAAACGAGTATGTGCGTATAATAGGCAAAGGCGACAAAGAGCGCCTAATACCTATTGGGCACGATGCAGTAAAGTACATTTCTATTTACATTAACGAGGTAAGGTGCCACCAAACCATACATAAGGGCAGCGAAGACCACGTGTTTCTCAATCAGCGGGGCGGTAAAATAAGCCGCATGAGCGTGTTCAGTATTATTAAAGATTTGGCACAAAAAGCGGGCATCCATAAAAGCATAAGTCCGCATACCCTTAGGCACTCTTTTGCTACCCATATGGTAGAGCGAGGTGCCAACCTTAGGGCGGTGCAGCAGATGTTGGGTCACGAATCGATAACTACTACCGAAATTTACACGCACCTGGACCGTGACTTTTTACGAGATACCGTAGAGCAGTTTCTGCCCAAGCATGGAAAGGGGGATAAAAAGCATTAGGATTGATGCATTACAAAAAAATAAAGGGAGCCAGCTTTCGCTAACTCCCTCTCGGTCGAAATACAACGCTTGGTTGTTGTTCTTATTGGGCCAAATAGGCCTTCAAGGCATCGCACTTGTTAGTTGCGCGAAGCTTGTTGATTGCTTTGTCTTTAATTTGGCGAACACGCTCACGGGTTAGGCCAAACTCCTCGCCAATATCTTGCAAGGTCATAGGGTGTTCTACGCCAATGCCGAAAAATAGTTTCAACACACCGCGCTCGCGCTCGGTAAGGGTAGCCAAAGTACGCTCGGTCTCTTTGCGCAGCGAGTCGTGGTACTCCATGCCCATATCGGTGCGGTCGGTATCGTGGTTTTCCAATACATCAAGCAGAGAGTTGCTCTCGCCATCGGTAAAAGGAGCATCCATTGATACGTGACGGGTGCTGATGTTCATGGTAGCAGCCACTTCTTCCGGAGAAATCTCCAATAAGGTAGCCAACTCTTCTGCGGTTGGTTCACGCTCATACTGTTGCTCTAACTCGGCCAATGCCTTGTTGATTTTAGTAAGAGAGCCAACTTTGTTCAAAGGCAAACGCACCAAACGGCTTTGCTCTGCCAATGCCTGAATGATAGATTGACGAATCCACCAAACAGCATAAGAGATAAATTTGAAACCCTTGGTTTCGTCAAAGCGCTGAGCAGCTTTTACCAAGCCCAAATTGCCTTCATTAATTAAGTCGTTCAACGACAGGCTCTGGTTTTGGTATTGCTTGGCAACTGATACTACGAAACGTAAGTTAGCGCGTATTAGCTTTTCTAAAGAACGCTGGCAACCTTCACGTATGCGCTGGGCCAAGTGCACTTCTTCTTCAGCCGTTAAAAGCTCCTCACGTCCAATTTCTTGCAAATACTTTTCCAGTGACTGGCTGTCACGATTGGTAATAGATTTCGAGATCTTTAGCTGCCTCATTACTGAACCGGTTTTTTAGGTTTTATTTTGTGTTAGGAACGATAAATTTTTTGTTTCGAAGCTTAATAACTGCAAAAATAAGCAGTAAGTTCACCACATATAAACATTCTGTATTTAAATCATAAGACAATAGCAATAAAGCTTTTGACCTCTTTTTCCTCTAAAAGTGTGCGTAAGTTACGGATATTATATTTACCGCGCCACAAAAATTTTACAGGGTAAATTGATAAACGGAAACGTGGCGATAATATTATCTTAAGATTGGCATAATTTTCAACGAGTTATGCATTTTTGTAAGGCAAAACGGCTAGTTGCACTTCCCATAAAATTATTCGGCACTAGCATAAAATCACAAATTGGCACTGCTGGCCATTGATTGTTTCATATCAAAACTTGGGTTTCTCAGTTTTAGTGCTCTTGGCAATGATGCATATTTATATGCCATATAGCTTTTGGGCACTACCCGTTTAAGTATTGCCGCCATTCAAAAAAAAGCACCCCGTTGGGGCGCTCTTTTTTTTGGTGTTTTTGTATTACATGCTTCTATTCTTCGGTCACCAGCAATTTG
>CAIOSU010000090.1 GCA_903861055.1 uncultured bacterium | reverse complement strand
CCAAGACCTCGTATTGTATCGTTAGGCCTAAACCTTGATTTTTAATCAGCATAGAATTAAAAGATATTAGATATGAAAAAGAATTATTTCAAATTAGCATTAGTAAGCATAGGCCTAAGCATTGGCTTAACTGCTTGTACTAAAAAATTAGACTTGTTACCCACCAACGACATTACGGCAGCGCAAGTGTATAGTACCCCAGCTGGGTATAAACAAGCATTTGCCAAAGTTTATGGTGCATTTGCTACCACTGGTAACCAAGGTGAAAACTCTGGTGATATTCAAGGTATAGACCCAGGTTTCTCCGATTTCTTGCGTTTATTCTGGCAGCTTCAAGAATTACCTACCGATGAGGCGGTCCTTGGTTGGGGTGATGCCGGTATACCTGATTTCCACAACATGAACTGGTCTGCCAATAACCCTTTTATCAAAGGTGTCTACTACCGTTCATTTTACCAAATTACTGTAGCTAACGATTTTATTCGTCAATCTAGCGACGCTAAATTAGCCGAAAGAGGCATTAGCGGAGCCGATGCGGAAAACATTCGTAAATTCAGGGCAGAAGCCCGTTTTTTAAGAGCCTTCCAATACTGGGCTTTATTAGATTTATTTGGCCGCCCTGCTTTTGTAACCGATGCAGATGCCTTGGGTGCTACTTTACCTCAACAGGCCACCAAAGCAGATTTGTTCAACTTCATTAAGTCTGAATTAGAAGTTATTGAGCCTTTATTGCCCGCTCCAAAAACCAACGAATATGGTAGAGCAGACAAAGCCGCAGCTTGGGCTTTATTGGCCAGATTGAATTTAAATGCAGAAGTATATACCGGTACGCCTAAATACACCGAAGCAGTTACCTATTCTAACAAAGTAATTACGCAAGGAGGTTATACCCTATTGACCGATTACCGCAAATTGATGCGTGCAGATAACCACATTGGTAATACCGAGGCTATCTTCACCATTAACTACGATGGTATAAAAACCAGAAACTGGGGTGGTACTACGTTCTTAACCTCTGCAGCCATTGGCGGTAGCATGGCAGCATCTGACTTTGGCACCGTAGAAGCTTGGTATGGAACGCGTACTACAAAAAATTTAGTGAATTTATTCCCCGATGTTACCGGAACGTTAGATAAACGTTCTCAGTTCCATACTGCAGGTCAATCGTTAGAAATTAATGAGATTGGAACATTTACTGATGGTTATGCCATAACCAAATACAAGAACATCAAAGCAGATGGTACTTCTGGGTCTGATCCTAAATTCAAAGACATCGATTTTCCACTATTCCGTTTAGGCGAACAATACTTAATTTACTCCGAAGCTGTAGTACGTGGTGGTACAGGTGGTAGTTTGGCAACAGCAACTTCGTACATCAACATGTTACGTACGCGTGCTCAAGCTGCAACTATTGTTCAGGCTGATTTAACCTTACCATTCCTTATGGATGAGCGTGCTCGTGAATTGTATTGGGAAGGACATCGCAGAACAGATTTGATTCGTTTTGGCAAATTTACCGATGCTAGCTACTTATGGCCGTTTAAAGGCAGTTTAAAAACTGGTAAAGGGGTAGAAAGTTGGAGAAATGTATATCCAATTCCTTCAGACGAATTGGTATCAAACCCGAACTTAACCCAAAACTCTAACTATTAATTGTAAAACACCGGAGGGTTCAAATCCTCCGGTTAAACAACGTTTATATGAAAACAATAGTCAATAAATTACTCGTACTTACTTTCTTTAGCGTAGCGCTTTTGGGATGTAAGAAAGATGAGCTGAAAACCACGCTGGGTACCTCTAAAGGTGGCCAATTGAGTAGCTCAACACAAACAGTAGCAGGATATACCTTTGCTACCAAAGATGCAAATGCAGTTACCTTTACCCTAACCAATGCTGAATACAGTTTTAAAGCTGCAT
>CAIOSU010000089.1 GCA_903861055.1 uncultured bacterium | reverse complement strand
GTAATGCGCCACGAAAAGGTGACCATTGAGTACCAAAACGAGAACTTTGAACTTATAACCGAAACCTACGATGGCCTCACTGCCCGTGTGATACAACACGAATATGACCATATTGAAGGCGTATTGTTTACTGATAAACTGAAGCCCTTGAAAAGGCAATTGCTTAAAAAGCGATTGGATAGGATAAGCAAAGGCGATGTGGATGTAAGCTACCGCATGAATTTCCCGATGGCTAAGAAAGGACGGTAATATTTACGATTTCAGATTTACGATTTACGATTGAGGTTTGTATTTACAGTTTGTATGTCCTTTTTCGATCGTAACTCGTACATCCTACATTTAAAAGGGTTGTCTTCTAAAAAACACATACCCACCAGCTGTGCCTATTTGTTTTAAGTGCAGGTACTCACGCACAATCTTATCGCTTTTATAGCGCTTTGCCACAAACACTACGGGTTTATCAATTTGGCCATATAAGTGCCAAAACATTTCCGACTCGTTAAATTGCTTAGGCGATATATAGTCTGTTTTGAACTCGTCTTTGTATGCCGCAATTACTTTTAATAGCTCAGGGCTGGCCAGGTCTTGGGGCTGTTTTGCTCCATAAAAGTAATGGGCATAGCTCTTAAAGCCAATTACATTGATGTACACATTCTCCTTGGCTTGCTCTTTCAAAAAAGACACCATTGCGCCTTGGCTCAGCGGCTCAACATATGGCAACATTAAAATGAATATCAGCTGAACGGTTACGGCAGTCGCAATGAATATTCTCGCAACCCCTACCATCAATTGGTTTTTCCACGCAATTACAACACCCGAAAAGGCAACTACCAGGTATAGTAGCCCAATAATGGCCAAATAGCTGGGCCATGTTTGGGTATCGGGTACATCATTGGTAAGGGTAATGCTATGCAGCACCCCAGCCATGCCAGTGGCAGTGCTCAATGCAAAAGCCCCAAACATTAAGGCAGAGCCAATTAACACAACGCCAAAACCAATAGTAATGACAAGGCCTTTGGGCACCTTAACCTCCACTTCTTGCCAGCGGTATAGCACACTGGCCGCTAAAAAGCTAATAGGGAAATATGCAAACGAAGAGTAGTGGATAATTTTGGTTTGCACTATAGTAAACACCACCAGCACTATGGCCAAGGCCAGCCACATCCAAACATGCAGGTGTTGCATATTTGGGGTTTTCGTATCAGTGCTTTCGGGCAGTTGTTTGGGTTTATAAAAAATTAAGAGCGATGCAGGAAAGCAACCTATTAATAACACCACAAAATGGTAAAACAGAAAACCTCCATGGCCGGCATCTTCGGTTTGAGCCAGGCGTAGGTTGTAGGTAATAAATTCGCCCAAAAACCACCAGCCGTTGCGCATGGTTTCAACGCCATACCAAGCAAAGGTGGTTACCAAAAACAATACTGCAGCTAGCAACATTGGCAATGGGCGCAGGAACCATTTGCGCTTAATTATCATGAAAGCAATTGCCGTTAGCCCTGGCAGCAAAAGCCCTACAGGCCCTTTGGTAAGTACCGCCAAACCGGTAAACAACCCTGCAAAAGCAGCGTGCCGATATTGCCTGTTGCCTTGTGCTGCGGCCCACATGGCTAAATGCACCATTCCTGATAGCATGAAAAGATTGAAAACTGGATCGATAATACCCGACTTGAAGTATGCATGTGGCAGCCATGTGCCCACATATACCAACACCCAAAACCAACCGAAAGCTGCATTCCGATACATTCTGCCGTAATGGAATAGCACCATCAATGTAGCGATACCGCATAGTGCGTTTGGCAAACGGGCAGCAAATTCGTTTACACCAAAAATCGACATGCTGATGGCCTGTAGCCAAATAAATAGCGGTGGTTTCTCCCAAAAAGGCTGGAAGTTGATGGTTACCCGGCCATAATCGCCAGTGATGAGCATTTCACGCGCCGATTCGGCAAAGTTTATCTCATCCCAATCGAATAAATGCACACTGCCAAGTAAAGGCAGAAACAAGATGGTACCGAGTGCGGCAATGAACCAATAGGGCGATATAGCTTTACCTTTTATCAAGCCTTTAAGCTTTTAAGCAAATTGCGATTGAGTAAATGGTTCGGTCTTTTATCCAAATACAGATGGAACAGGTTGAAAATAACGATACCCATGATGGTACCTATGATAGAACCCAAAAAGGTATCCGTTAAAAAGTGCTGGGATAAGTATATGCGCGATAAGCCCGCAATGATTGCCATAACAATAAAGAACAAGCCCCATCGATGGTTTTTTACCGAGAGTGCTAGCACGGTGCAAATGGCAAAAGCAACCGTGGTATGCCCAGAGGGGAAGCTAAAGTGCTCGTTTATGTGCACACCAGGTACGAGGTAGAGTTCTTTAATGCCCTCGAAAAAGCGAGCGGGCCTTGGGTAGTCTGGAAAAACTTGACGCTTTAGAAACTGGGTAATCAATCCGGCCGATACCCAAGCGAGTGCTCCGGCGAGTGCATCGCCATAGCGAGTGAAAATAAACATTGCCCCTGCAGCTACAAGTAAAAAAGTACCCTCCCCAAGTTCATTGGTGAGCATAAAGAAGTTATCCAACACAGTAGTATGGTGGCTATTCACCCAAAGCAAAAAATCGCCCTTGTTATGCGTTGCTAGATATAAACCAGCGGCAACAAGCACAAGCAAATAGGGCAAAAAGAACCAAGGGTTAAGCCGAAGGTTTCGCATGGTTGGTATTGAGTTCTTTAATTTTCCTAATAATCCCAAAGTACCAGTCCATGGTAAACAAAGGCGAATCGTCTCGGGCTTTTATCAGTAAGAAAATGCCTAATGGCAGCAACACAAAATTGGGCAACCAGATGCCCACAAGAGGCTCCAATACACCCTTTTCGGCCATTTTTTCGCCAGTCATGGAAGTTACGTGAAACACCACAAACAATGTAATGGAGAGTAACAACGGGAGGCCCAAACCTCCTTTGCGAATAATAGCGCCCAGCGGCGCACCTATCATAAACATAACCAAGCAGGCAAACGACAAGGCTATTTTGCGGTGCCACTCCACTTTGTGCTTGCGTATGTTTTTTAGCCGGTACTCCAAATCGCGAGTGGCTACGCCCGAGAAGCTTTTTACATTCCGAGCTTCTTGTAGGGCCTTTTCGTAGGCGCGTAGCTCCCGGTCTTTATCGTTAAACGCTACTAGCTGCTGGTTCCATTCGTATTTCAAACAAGTATCTACCTCCACGGTTTTTATGGTGTCAAGGTATGGGTCGCGTACTTTCAAAAACTGCGATACATTGTTTTGGTACTCACCCAAGCGCTTGTTTTTACTAAACTCCAACGTATCGATAGCCGATTGAAGCTGGGCCATGTTGAGCATTCGGTAGTGGTTACTCCAGCTACTTTCGTCTTGTTTCTGAAACTCTAGGTCTGATAAATCGAACCATTTCTCGAAAACATTGAAGTGGGTGCTGTAGTGCTCATACAATTGTTTGCCACCAATGCCTGGTTTGCCCTCGCTATATCGGTGCCCGTCGTATAGCCGCAAAACCAAATAGCGGTTGTTGCTTTGCGTAAACATTTCGCCCGTTTTGGCTGATAGCACGTTGTCGTTGTTGCCATCCGTATGGTCATATATCAGCACATCGTGTATAGTGCGGTTGTCTTCTTCTTTATCGCTAACCCGAATACTAAACCCCTCAATGTCGGTATAAAAAATGCCTTCCTTAATGTTCAGGGCAGGTTTTTGGTTGCGCACTGTGCTTAGCAGCGTGCCAAATTTAAGGTTGGCTATGGGCAGAATGTTATTGGCAAAGTAAAAAGCCGTGCCGCTAATCAATATAGCTACAATTATAAGCGGCAATAAAAAACGGTACAACGACATACCCGCAGCTTTCATGGCCACCAGCTCGTAATGCTCACCTAGGTTGCCATAGGTCATAATGCTGCTCAATAGCACCGCAAGGGGTAGAGCCAATGGCACAAAACTGGCACTTGCTAGGCTTATCAGCTCCAAAACAATGTGCCACTCCAAGCCCTTACCCACCAGGTCGTCGATATACATCCACAGAAACTGCATCACGAAGATGAACAGCGTAATGAGGAAGGTGAGTAAAAACGGCCCTACGAAATTGCGCAGCACCAGCTGATCTATCTTTTTCACGTATATTTATGCTTGTGGACTCAGAGACAAAAATAACGTTTTCGAAGCACGAACTGGTATGTTTGCAGGATACTGATTTTCTGCTCATTAAAAGAGCTATCGACAAGAAAGTGCAAACGCTACTTTTAAAGCTTGCCAGCGAGCTTGCCAATGAGCTTAGCGCCTTGCATTTTGCCCCCGTTCGCACCAAAATAAGCAAAGGCGAAAATTACCGCGGCTTACCTTATTGGGTGCTCGATTATCCTGCTAGTTTTGCTAAAGATGACGTATTTGCCTACCGAACCATTTGTCGCTGGGGGCACGAGTTTAGTTTTACGCTGCACTTGGCCGGCGCTTTTTTGGATGATCATAAAGCGGCCCTCATAGCCAGTTACGATAAGTTGGCTCTTACATCAGGACTTTACCTTTGTGTAAACACCACCCAATGGGAGCATCATTTTGAGCACGACAATTACAGGTTGTTTAATGAGGTTGTTGTTGATGCCAATGAATGGAAAAGGTTTTTGTCAGGCCGAGATTTTGTTAAACTAGCCATTAAAATGCCTTTGGATGAATGGGACGGGGTAGTGGAAAGGGGAGTAAAGGTTTGGAGAGGTTTTAGTAAAATAGTTTAATCCAATTGCGCAAATACAATTGAGGTGCAAAATGCGATCCTACCAAAAGAATCCTTTTCAAATCCCGAAATCAAGATAATCAAGGTTATCTTTGCCCTATGTCCCACGAATACTATATGCAACGCTGTTTCGAACTGGCCTTGAAGGGGTTGGGTAGGGTAGCGCCAAACCCCATGGTGGGTGCGGTGCTGGTGCACGAAGGGCGCATAATTGGCGAGGGATATCACCAGCGTTTCGGTGGTCCACATGCCGAAGTAGTAGCCATGCGTTCTGTTAAGCTCGAGGATGTGCACCTGATACCAGATGCTAACATGTATGTCAGTTTGGAGCCGTGTAGCCACTTTGGTAAAACCCCACCTTGCGCCGATATGTTGATTGAGAAGCGCGTGAAAAGGGTAGTGGTTGCCAACACCGACCCAAACCCCATGGTGGCAGGCCGAGGTATCAAAAAGTTGCGTGATGCGGGCATTGAAGTAATTGACGGCATGCTGGAAGCAGAAGGGCTTTTTCTCAATCGTCGGTTCTTTACGTTTCATCAACAAAAGCGACCTTATATAATATTGAAGTGGGCACAGAGTGCCGATGGCTTTTTTACGAAAGACAACCACCAACAGCATTGGATCACTGGCGACCTTAGCCGTCGATTGGTGCACCGTTGGCGCGCCGAAGAGCAGGCCATTTTGGTGGGCTACCGAACCGTGTTGGCCGATAACCCTGAACTGACCGTGCGCCATTGGGAACCACAACACCACCCATTAAGGATTGTATTGGATAGGGATAATACCCTGCCAATGGATAGCAAAGTGTTTAACGAGGAGGCCCCTACGCTGTTGCTAAGCGCCAAGCACCGACCCGATTTGCCTGTGCAGCAATTAATTGGCCCTTGGAAGGATGGATTGCCTGCACAGTTGTTCCATATCCTTCACGAGCGCAATATTCAATCTATAATTATTGAAGGGGGCGTGGCTACTTTGCAGGCATTTATTGCACTTGAGCTTTGGGATGAGGCAAGGGTGTTTACCGGTGTCACACATTTTGCAAGTGGCATTGCTGCGCCTATTTTACCTGTAATACCCACTGCCACCGAAACTATTGGCCCTGACCGATTAGATACCTATTATAAGCCCTAACCTATGTTGGATATACTGTTGTGTATCGTTTTTTCTGCCAGCTTAATTGTTATTTTCAAAATTGCAGGGCAGCGCCAAGTGCGCACCATGCCAATGATAGTTATAAACTACTGGGTAGCGGCTTTATGCGGATTTTTACTCTGGGAAGAGACGCCCAGCGCAGTATATGTGCTGCAAGCGACGTGGTTGCCTTGGGCCTTGGTGTTAGGCGTTATGTTTATCACGGTTTTTAACATGATTGGTGTTTCTACCTTGCGCAGCGGTATAGCGGTTACGGCCATTGCGCAAAAAATGTCGCTGGCTATACCCATTTTAGCAGCAGTTTTCCTCTTTGGTGAGTCGCTGTCAGTGGTGAAAATACTAGGTATTCTCTTGGCTTTGGGTTCTATATTGCTTACCACTTACAAGCCTAAAAAGCTCATTGAGCAAGATGATTTATCGCCGGGTAAAACCTCCATGTCGTTAGCCTTGCTGCTACCTTTGGCAGTGTTTTTCGGTTCTGGTAGCTGTGATACGGTGGTTACCATTATCAACAAGAAATTTCTGCTGCCTAAAGATACCGACTTGCTTAATACGGTATTGTTTCTCACGGCATCAGTTGCGGGTACCTTGGCGCTATTGGTGCAAGTGCTTCGTGGTAAAGAAACCTTGCGCTGGCGGCAGTTGGGTTTTGGTATCATATTGGGTGTGCCCAATTACTTTTCCTTATATTTTCTCATCAAAGCTTTACAACGCTCTGGTATGGAAAGTTCGGTGGTATTCCCGATGGTGAATATTGGCGTGGTAACAACGGCCGCAGTGGTGGCTTATTTTGGTTTTAAAGAGCACCTCACTGGGCTTAATATTTTGGGCATCGTTTTGGCCATTGTGGCTATTTATATTTTGGCAATGGTGTAATTGGTCTATGGTCCACAGTCGATAATCCATGGATTGAACTGGTTTGTTGGTTTGCAGTGTAGCTATCTTCCAATTTCCCATTTGCATATTTCTTATCTTCGCTACTATGTCCATCTTCTCAAAGTTGTTTGGTGCTAAGTTGCCCGAGGCGCACGATTTAAGTGCCCTGCATACTGATTTGCACTCGCATCTCATTCCTGGAATTGATGATGGAGTAGCTACCGTGGAGGAATCCATTGCCATGATAAAGGGATTGATGGAGTTTGGATACCGCAAGTTTATTACCACGCCCCACATATTGCCAGGTATGTACAACAACGGGCCCGATACAATTTTGCCCGGACTGGCATTGGTAAGAAAAGCTATAGCCGAGCAGCACTTGGGTGTAACCCTTGATGCGGCTGCCGAATACTATTATGATGAGGCTTTTGAAGAAATGGCAAAGGATGCCCCGCTGATGCTGTTTAGTGGCAACCATCTTTTTTTTGAGTTGCCCAACATGCACCAGCCGCCGATGTTGAAACATACGGTTTTCGCACTTAACATTAGGGGTATTATACCTGTATTGGCGCACGTTGAGCGTTACCCATACCTATATGAAAAGAATTTTAGCGAGCTAGAGGAATTAGTAAATATGGGCGTTGAGCTGCAGGTAAACTATGGTACTTTTTTGGGTGTGTATGGCCCTAAGCTGCAAAAAGCTGCTTACCAGATGGTTGATGCAGGGCTGATTTCATATCTCGGTAGCGATTTGCATGGCGAAAAGCACCTTCAATATATTCATGGGGCGTTTAAAGACAAAAAATTCCGCCAAATGCTGGCCAAGCATAAGTTTAAGAATAAGGATTTGTAGCCGCTCTACATAGGTAATCCGGCATATCTAGCATCCAATAAACAAGCTATTAACTAACAACAACGGCCTCCAATATTGGAGGCCGTTGTTTATTCAGTAACAGGGCTTGCCAATTATTTGGCCAAACCAAGTTTTGCTTGTGGGGCCAGAGTTGGAACTTCCAATGGGTTGGTAAGGAAGTTGTTGCTTCTGATACGAATAATGTTTTTGGTAGCATCAAACCCATAAACCGCTGGGTGCACATAATAGCCAACTTCGTGGGCCGGCTTGTTACGAACTGCTAGTTTTTCTTGTGGGTTTTGTTGCAAATAGAGGTCGTTACGTTCTGCAGTTAACTGCCACGATACTTTTTGCCCAGGGTTGCCACCGGCGATTTTGAAAGTGCCGTTGTTAAACTCTGCACCTACATACAAACCCGGGGCAGCACCACCAATGGCGGTAAGGTTATAGCCAAAGTTGGTGTTCACATCAGCTACATAGTCGGGCAAGGTTACCGTTGCTTCGCCATTTGCATCCAATACAATGTTGCCACGGTATATGTTCATTACTTCATCAGATTCGATAGAGAAGTGGTACAAGTATTTGTTGGCTGGGTCAGCAGGCAAATCGATGCGGAAGTTTTTAGTACCGCCAACGGTAAGGTTTCCTACCGCCAATAAATCGCCAACAGCGCCAATATCATCACCTGATAGCACACCATAACCAACGCCTGGTGCGCGAGTAGTTCCTAGCAATCCAACAAAACCTAAACCAGAAACACCTGGGTTGTCGTTTGTGCCGTTGGTTGGTCCACCGTGCAAACCATATACACCAATGCCATTATCGGCTGTTGTTTGACCTAATGTACCGTAATAACCTTGGCCAGTAATACCAGCCGCTACTAAGCCACCACTTGCATTAAATGGACCTGTGCTTGAATTTAAACCGAACATGGCATTTCCATTGTTTCTGCTAGTTTCACCAACTACACCATTGTAACCGCGGCCCAAGACGCCATGACCACCAGTGGTGCGCAAGTTAGAGCCGTACACAGCCGACTCGGCTGTGCCAGTGCTTTCCAATTGCCCAACAAGGCCATATGCAGCCCCGTTTGAGTTGCCTATTACACCAGCGGTGCCAGTAGCCCCGTTGGTGGTAGCTTGCACTATAGAGAAACTATTGCTTCCATTCGTACCCGAAGCGTTTAAGGCAGTGCCGGTGCCGCTATTGCTTAGCGTTAGCGCAGAAACACCATTACCAGTTGCATTAATCGTTACGGCCCCCGCATCGGCAGTTATAGTGCGGCCACCACCAGCACTACCAAAATCGTAGGCTTGGTCAAGGGTTCCGCCACCAACTCCTGTGGCTCCTGTTGCACCAGTTGCACCAGTGGCACCTGCAGCACCTGTTGCTCCTAAAGAGCCTGTTGCACCTGCAGTACCGGTAGCTCCTGTTGCACCTGCTACGCCAACACCTGTTGCACCTGTTGCTCCAGTAGCACCTGTTGCCCCTGTGGCACCAGTAGCGCCATCAGCTCCCTGCACGCCAGTTGGGCCTGTAGGTCCCGCAGGGCCTCCAGCGGGGCCAGTGGCACCCGTTGTACCAGTAGCACCCGTTGCACCAGCAGGACCTGCAGAGCCAGCGGGGCCAGCAGGGCCTGTTGGACCTTGTGTTCCACTGCCAACACCTGATAGGTCAACAGTATTACCGCCACTAATTGTTAGGGTATTGCCTGTTAAGGTAAGCGTTTGTGTGCCGCCTCCGCCTCCGTTTCCAGAGCTGGCTGCATATAGGGCGTAAGGAACACTCAAAAATTGGTAGGTACCCATATCCAAGTAGCTATTGCCGCCAGCAGGGTCAACTTCAATTTTAAGCCATTTGGTGCCGCTGCCCCAAGTTATATTGGCAAAGGTGCCCACTTGGTTGTTGCCCCGACCCAATTGCAGGGCAAATACACCATAATCGGTGGTGGTAGCGGTGTGCTGCTCGGTGTAAACCGAGGTACCATTTGCAGGGCCATCTATAATGGTTACCCTGATGCCAATTGGGCTATTGGTAATCAATGCTCCCGAAGGATTACGCGCTACTGCTTGGTATTGTATGGATTGGGGTGCTTGGGCAAATGCCCCCCAACTAAGTAGGGTAAGTGCAACCAAGAAACTCCATGTGGCAAAGGTGCGTTTCATATTGTCTTTATTTATTTTATTATTGTTAAGCAAATGTGAATGTAGCTATAAAAAGACTTAAATTACAGAGTGTAGGTTGTTTTGCAGTTAAATTATTTATCGGCCCAAAATGAATATAGCAGGGCGTTTGTGGAGGTTTTCTTTACTCCTTTTCCAATCGTTAAGGCTCATAGTTATTATATACTCAGTTTCCAATGTCAAGTCGCAAGCTATGCAAAGTCGCGTATCGGGGCGGCAGCATTGGATTAAATCGTCTAAAAGCTGCTTGTTCCGGAACGGTGTGTCCATAAATATCTGGGTTTGGCCGCGTTGAGCAAGGCGCTCCAGTTCTTGTAGTTTTTGCTTGCGCTCGGGGTGCTTAATGGGCAAGTAGCCATTGAAAGCAAACTCTTGACCATTGAACCCCGATGCTACCAAGGCCAATAGGATAGAGGAAGGCCCAGAAAGCGGCACCACCTGTATTTTGCTTTGATGCGCCATTTCAACAATAGTGGCACCGGGGTCGGCAATGCAGGGCATACCGGCTTCGCTAATGAGGCCCATTGAAGTACCTGCCAACATGGGCAAAATGTACTCCATTATCTCATCGTCAGTAGTGTGCTTATTCAGAGGGTATAGCACTAAATCATTGAGCGGGTGTGGGTATCCGTATGCTTTTAAATATCGGCGGGCGGTTTTTTCCTGCTCTACCACAAAGTGCGTTAATGAGGCTACTGCGGGCTTTACATATTCGGGTATTGGGTCAAGCGCGTTATCGCCAAGTGGCGCAGGTATCAGGTATAATTTACCGGGTTTGGTTGCCATGTTCAGTAGTTTTCGATTGGATTTTAATGGCGGCTAAAGTACCCGCAACTGCACTATAGATAGGCAAAATGGATATAAACACAATGGGAACTACAAACAATACTTTAGCCAAAAAGGCCAATACCACGGGCAAGGTAGCGGTAAGGATGGTTAGAGCATATAGAACCCCATTAAATATAGAGCCGTTGCCTATGGCTACCCATTTGTTCTCAAACAAAACCACTCGGCTTTCGGCGGACGTAAAACGTTGGCGCTCATAGTAGTAGTCCATCATACTGAAACCATAAAAATAACTTTGCACTGCAAATAGCAATAGCGGTGCTATCCAACCAATTACGGGTATAAACCCAAGCAATAGCAGCAATATGGTAAGCAATAATTCTAAAATCCCGTTGCGCGCTGCAAGGGTCATACCGCGTAAAGCATCTTTTAGTAGTTGGATAAAGTTAAATGGGTATGATTTGCCGGTTGCCAGCGCCTCGGTTTTCTCTGAAACATAGGCCAGTATTGGTGCAATTAGAATTAGCATGAGATACCTGAACGTAGCAAGGTAAACCACTAGAACCATTAAGTTCAACACAATAGCCAACGTCCAGTATATGATATCCTTCACCCAATTAAAAGTATTCCAATCGGCGGTATCAATTGCCATCCATTGGTATAGTGCATTAGCAGCACTGCTAGCCCATGTGATGCCCAGCCACATCATTAACGAGAATAGCAAGATATTGAGTAATACTGGCAACAAAAACAATTTGAACAGCCCATGGAGCTTGATGAATTGATGGGCTTCGAAGTAAGTGCCGCAACCAATGGAGAGTTGTTTTGATATGCCCATAGCGCAAATTTACCAACCCTTTTCCATATCCTTGGGGGTATACAGGTGGTTGCGGGTAATGAAAAAGGTTTGGGTAGCCGCCTCTTTTTTGCGGGTAAGGCGATACAATATCGCAATGGGGGTTAGTACCAGTATATAAATGATGGAGAGAATAATGCGGCTATTTACGTAACCCAGCGCATGACCTAATTTGTGCCAAGCAAAAATCACCCTATCGCTAGCCCAGCCCGATAGCAGGCCAGTAAGCGATATTATGAAAGCTACCCAAAGCAATAGCTCAAAACTAAAGCCAAGACCTAGCAAGGTAAACCCAATGCCAATAATGAGCGTGTTTTGGTATCGTTCGGTTAAGGTGTGGCGTTTCATCTACCGTAAAGGTATCATTACATAGCCAAAAATGGAAGGGCGGTTATTTGGCACGCTCTAAAGTGTAGTTATTGTAGCGCAGAATATAGACATGTTGGTTATCCCAATAATCAATGGTAACAGCTGTATCTGTTATGCTGGGCTGTAAATACACTGGGCTCATTTTGTAACCAGTGGCCCAACCTTCAAATGAAAGATTATTTAGTTGTTGCCCAAAATTGGTCCCAAATTTCTTGATAGCACTTCCCAAAAACATCATTTGATCATAACCATTAAGCGCATACTCCGATGGTTCGGCATGGTGCTTTGCAACATAAACCGAGTAAAAGTCGCTTTCGTACAATGCAGGATTGATGTAGTAAGATTGGGTGTAATGCACCTTTAAGGCGTTTAAATAGTTCAGTTGCAAATCTACCTCATTGCCCATGGTTGTGGTGCCAACCAGTGTTAAATCATAGTTGTCTGAAAGTGGGTATAACTCTCTGATAATGTTGAGTATAAAAGGAATTTTCATGCTCGGAACCAATACAACATTTTGCTTGCCATCCACCAACAGCGCTTTGATTTCGGTTGCTGATATTTTGGGTAATCCCGACCCGTAATTTTCAATATATTTTTCTTTCAGTACAATGGGTTGTGGCTTGAATGTGGCAGTGCTTGCGTTAAGTTTCTGGTTAAATGCGGCAATATGGGTTTTGTAAATTTCCAGAAACCTTTTTTCTTGATCTGTAAACTGATAAAGGGTAACTAAATTGATATTGCTAAATGAATCAGTCGCAAACTCTATCATTTTTTGGGCATGTGTTTCCACGCGTGGGTTTGCCATAAGAAAGTAAGGATTTTTGCTTGTGATATCAGCCGCTGGCGAAAACGGCGACCAAACTGGTATACCCGATGCAACAGCATATTTGGCCATCAACTTCATAGATGAGTTGAAAACAGGGCCAATAATCAGGTCCATTCCTTTGAGTTTTCCACCTGTGGTCAGTATCTCGAGGTAAGTATCGGGGTAGCTATCAAACACATGCAGTTTCACACTCAAGCCAAGCTTTTGCAATGAATCAAGCGCCATAAGTGCGCCTTTGTAGTAGTCAATACCTATTTGTGCTTTCGGGTACAAGCCACCGTCAATTGTCGGAAAAGAATCGAGGTAGAAAGGCAATACAAGGGCTACATTATAAACGGCCTTATGCGTAAATGCAGCAGTGTTATCCGTTGTGCCAGCGTTCACCACTGGTATGATGGTATCGCTTGCACTGTTGCCCGTTGCCGGTGGGGCAGTTGTATTGTCTTCGATTATATCATAGCCCTTAGGTGCGCCATGCGATTTTCGCTGCGCAAAACATGCATTGAGGGTAAGTAGGCACAGAAGCATTAGCCACAGCTTACTCCCACTCAATAGTTGCTGGCGGTTTAGAGCTAATATCATACACTACTCGGTTTATTCCTTTTACTTTATTGATAATCTCATTACTGGTTTCGGCCAAAAACTCATAGGGCAAGTGGCACCAATCCGCCGTCATGCCATCGGTAGAGGCCACTGCGCGCAGGGCTACTACGCTTTCGTAGGTGCGCTCATCGCCCATTACGCCAACGCTTTGCACAGGAAGCAACATTACGCCCGCCTGCCATACATCGTTGTATAGGTCGTGCTTTTTCAGGTTGTTCATGAAAATTGCATCGGCCTCTTGCAATATGGCAATCTTCTCGCGGCTAATCGCCCCAATAATACGAATAGCCAAGCCTGGTCCTGGGAAAGGGTGGCGGTTCAAAATATTATCAGGTATGCCTAGTTCGCGACCCACACGGCGCACTTCGTCTTAAAACAAGTTACGGAGCGGCTCAATAATCTTCAAATTCAACCTTGCTGGCAAGCCACCTACATTGTGGTGCGACTTGATGGTTACCGATGGCCCATGAACCGATACCGACTCAATAACATCGGGGTAGATGGTTCCTTGGCCTAACCATTTTACATCTTGTATGCTCTTGGCCTCCTTATCAAATACATCGATAAAGGTTTTGCCAATGATTTTGCGCTTCTGCTCAGGGTCGCTTACGCCTTCCAATGCATCTATAAAATCGTTGGAAGCATCAGAGCCTATTACATTAAGCCCCAAACCTTTATATGATTCCAATACGCTATCAAACTCACCTTTACGCAATACGCCGTTGTTTACGAAAACGCAATACAGGTTTTTGCCAATGGCTCGGTGCAATAGTATGGCAGCTACAGTGCTATCTACTCCGCCCGAAAGGCCAAGTACTACTTTGTCGTTGCCAACTGTTGCTTTAATGTTTGCAATG
>CAIOSU010000088.1 GCA_903861055.1 uncultured bacterium | reverse complement strand
TGCTTCAAGCCTCCTTTGTTTATCAGGTATTGTATATTTAGGTTAGGCTTTCGCAATGACGGTAATTGTTGGATGTGTTTATGTCAATGACGGGTAACTTTTATATTCTTTCCCTATTTTAGCCCCACAACCAAAACAAGTGGCGTTTTATGAATATTCTGGTTATCAATTCAGGTAGTTCGTCTGTAAAGGCCGATATCATCAATTCCGTTACAGGTGAGCGCTTGGCCACAGCCACCGTAGAGCGCATACAAAGCGACACCCCATTGATGGTTATCAATGGCGAAGTTTTTACCAACTGCCCAACTGGGCATAGCAATGCCGTGCCTTTTTTGCTTGAGCAACTTTTGGCGCATACCGCCGGGCAAATCATACACGCTGTGGGCCACCGGGTAGTTCACGGTGGTGAGCACTTTACACAAGCTACCTTGGTAACCGATGAAGTACTGGATAAGTGCGAGGGCCTCAACCACCTAGCACCGCTACACAACCCCGTTAATATTGATGGTATTCGTTTGGCGCGCAAGGTACTACCCGATGTGCCGCACGTAGCCGTGTTCGATACCGCCTTTCACCATACCTTGCCCACTAGGGCACAGGCCTATGCATTGCCCAAGGCATTGACCCAGAAATATGGCATCCGTCGCTATGGTTTTCATGGCACTAGCCACGAGTATGTGGCGCACAAGGCCGCCGAATACCTCAAAACCGATATTAGCCAATTACGCATTATTACCTGCCATTTGGGCAATGGCTGCTCAGTGGCTGCCGTGGAGTTTGGCCGAAGCGTAGAAACATCCATGGGCATGACACCCCTAGAAGGACTTGTAATGGGCACCCGCAGCGGAGACGTTGACCCTGGCGTGCTCGCTATGCTAGTGCGCGAAGAAGGATTGGATGGCCAAAGCTTAGATAGGTTATTGAACAACGAAAGTGGGCTGCATGGTATCTCTGGCACGGGCAACGATATGCGCGATATTGTAGAGCAAGCCTCGGGCAACAATGAAGATGCCCGCCTGGCGCTGCATGTTTTCAGCCACCGCTTGCGCAAGTATATTGGGGCGTATACCGCCGTAATGGCTGGCGTAGATGCCATTGTGTTTACGGGTGGCATTGGCGAAAATAGCTCGGTGGTGCGCCACCGTGCCTGCCAACGGTTGGATTACCTAGGGGCGGTGATTGATGAAGACCTCAATCGCGACCTGAAACTGAGCCACGAGCAACCGGTAGGAGTTTTCTCTATGCCGCATGGGCGTGTTAAGCTATTGGCCATCAAAACCGATGAGCAATATTCCATTGCGCGCCAAACGGCACAGGTAGCTGCCGAAATGAACAAAGTGAACAGCATATCGGTAATACCCGTGGCGGTTTCGGCAAGGCACGTGCACCTCAGGCAAGAAACCGTTGAAGTGCTTTTCGGCCCCGGCTACCAGCTCACTGAGCGCGCACCGCTATCGCAGCCTGGGCAGTTTAGTTGCAACGAGACCGTGACCGTGGTAGGCCCCAAAAACCGCATTGAGCGCGTGCGCATACTCGGCCCCGTGCGCCCTGCCGATCAAGTTGAAATTAGCCGCACCGATGAGTTCTTTCTGGGCATAGATGCACCCGTGCGCGAATCGGGCAAAATAGACAACACACCCGGCTGCACCCTTATTGGCCCCTACGGCGAAGTGGCGCTGCAAACTGGCGTTATCTGCGCTTGGCGGCACATACACATGACCCCGCAAGATGCCGATAACTTTGGCGTTAGCGATAAAGACATTGTGGAGGTGCGCATTGGCAACGACAACCGCAGCCTAACCTTCGGCAATGTGCTGGTGCGCGTATCGCCCAACTATAAGCTAGAGATGCACATTGATACCGATGAGGGCAATGCCGCCAACCTTTCGCCCGGCGCACAAGGGGTGCTCATCCATACCGAGGGCAGCGCCTCGTTACTGACTAGGCAGCCTAGGGTGGAGGAGGTGGTTTAGAATTTAGTTGCGGGTTATGCACTTCGGCTACGCTCAGTATGACAATAGTTGCGAGTTGATTTGCAATATCGTTTATGTCATCCCAATCCTTTGGCTGTAATACTAGCATTGATAGGGCTGCTAATCGCAGGGGGCATATTTGGGTTGCTTAAAGCACTGGGTGTTCTTTAACTGGCCGCTATCATTTAAAAATCGCGGCATTTATCTGGCAACGCTGATGCGGGTGGTATAAATGGCTTCGCCGTAATCGTATACCAACAAATAATTGCCCACGGGCAGTTTGCTTACATCCACCTTTACCAGTTTTGAGGCATTGAGCAGTATCGGGGTCATTTTGCCCGATACATCTATCAAATAGCCCCTATCGGTGCTCTTGGGGTTGTATTCTCTGCACAGTTCAACATTAAATACCGAGCCCGTGGGGTTCGGGAAAACCTTGTTTACCACGCACGCTGGGGCAGGGGTGTACAATGGCACGCCAGTAACTTTGCTTGAGTGCGGTATTACCATGGAGCTTACCACAAAATTGTCCTCATCAATAGTGCGGAGCACCACCGAGTCGTTGGCATATATTTCTATTTTGCCGAAACCGCTTTTGAAATTCTGGTTTTCCACGCCGTGGCCGCCGCCGTTCCATAGCGAGTCAATGGCTTGTCCGTAGCCCAGTATCTGCATAAACGAATCAATGTAGTAGGTCAGTTCTGGTCCATAGCTGGCCACTGGGCCGGTGTTCAGTTCGGGCAGCCCGGCATTGCGCCCATCGTCCATAACGTTGGTGTGCACATGGCCACTGAGC
>CAIOSU010000087.1 GCA_903861055.1 uncultured bacterium | reverse complement strand
TTATTTCGTCTTGCAATTCAATGGCCGCTATAAGCTCGTTATTTTTGAGGATATAAACATCAAAAGTATGGTCGGTAGAGAGGTTGCGCACCAATTGGTACGAGCCCGATTCATACACATTGCCGTTACCATCAAAGCCACGGATGCCGCTGCCTTTAATCTCCTCGGTATGGGTAAATGCTATCTCCTCGGCTCCTTTGTATTCTTTCACCAACGATTTGGCAATAGGGTGCGACGATTTTAGCTCCAAACTCAGCAGCACACTGATGGCCTCGGCTTCAGAGCCTTGAAACAATTTAAATGTTTTGGTTTTGAAGTTGCCCGTGGTAAGCGTGCCTGTTTTATCAAACACTATTTGTTTCACGTTAGCTAGTTGCTCTACCGTTTTACCACCTTTTATCAATATACCCTCGCGGGTAACGCGGCCCACACCAACCATAATGGCAGTAGGCGTAGCCAGGCCCATAGCACACGGACAGGCAATAGCCAGCACGGCAATGCTGCGCAGCAACGAATCTGTCATACTTACGCCCAAAGCAAAGTATGCCAGCAGAAATGCCACTATGGCCAACAATATAACAACTGGCACAAATATGGCACTCACCCTATCTGCCAAACGCTGAATAGATGGTTTGTCTTGTTGGGCGCTTTTTACCAGTTCAATTATCTGGGCTAGGTATGTTTTTTCGCCAATGGCCTCTACTAATACGTGTATGCTGCCATTGGCTACCAAGGTACCGCCTATTACTTTTTGGTTTACTTCTCGCTCTGCGGGTATGCTTTCGCCAGTTACCAAGGCCTCATCAATGGTGGCTTGCCCCCAGATTATTTTCCCATCATACGGCACTTTATCGCCCGTGTTCACTTGCACCACATCGCCTCTACGAATCAAAGACGCATTTACCTCTTCCACGTGCTCTAGCCCATTGGCATTGCGTGTAAGGCGCTTGGCTACTTGTACTTGTAGTTTGGATAGTTCGCCAATGGCGGTGGTGGTTTGCTGCACGCTTCGATGCTCAATTACGTTACCCAAAAGCACCAGGGTGATAATAGTAGCAGCCGTTTCGAAGAAAAGAAAGTTAGGCCCCAATTGCATAATAGCCCCGGCCAAGCTATAGCCAAATGCCGCACTGGCTCCAATGGTTATTAGTACATCCATATTGGGCACGCCCGTGCGCAGCGATGCAATGGCGCTGCGGCCAAAGTGCCAAAGCCCCACCAACATTACTGGCGTGCTCAAGGCAAGTTGCACCCAAGGATTCATTAAAAACGGGTGGTGCCAAAACATGTGCAGCAACAGCGGTATGGTAAACAGGGCACAAAACAGCAGCTTGCGTTCTATGGTGAAACCTTTGCTTACGGGGTGTGTATGGCCGTGTTCATCTACAGTGGGGGCTTTTATCACCTGAAAACCCAATTTTTCAATGCCAGCTTCAATATCGGGCAGCTTTACCGCATGGTTGGCTTTAAAGCGCACTTCGTTCGTGGCAAAATTTACCGATACATTTTCAAGCCCTTGCTTTTCGAGGTATTTAGATATGCCCAACGCACAGTTAGTGCAGGTCATTCCTGCTACGTTCAATTGTACATTTTCGGCAACGGCATCTTCAGTATCAGACATATTATCGGGCATTATGTATACCATAGTTACACTAATTTAATCAAAAAAAGTGCTAGCTTTAGGTATTATAGTTCACACAAATAACAGACCAACCCATGAAAAAATTCAAACTAATGCTTGCAGTATTAATGGTTGTAGGTATGTATGCTTGCAATAGTGGCGAAACAGCTGCACCTGCTGGCGATGCTACAGCTACCGATTCTACACAAGTAGAAGGTGAACACACAGAGGAAGACCACAGCGGTCATAACCACTAAACCAAAACTTACCAGCAAGGCCAGTGTTTACACTGGCCTTGCCAATTATAATGCTTTTTTTAACCCCCCATTTATGTGTTTTATTATGAACAACTTTAAACTATTGCTAGCCTCTATTTGCCTAGCTTCTTTTGCCTCATGCGCCGGAGACGGTGCCGAGGAAGTACCTGCAGTTACCCCTACCGAAGAGGTGGTAGCAACCCCTGAACCAGAACACCCCGCGGGCGAAGTGATTGCCGAAAAAAACGGACTGAAACTGACCACTGTTGTTGGCTCGCCCGATTTCCCGGATGCGACCTTGAAAATAACGAACCCAACTGATGGCGCTAAGCTAAAAACGGGCAATACTACTTTTGTGTATGAAGTGAGCAACTATGAGCTAGGTAGCCAAACCAGCAGCGAGCATGTACACTGTGCCAACAGCGATAAAGGTCAGCACATACACCTTATTTTGAACAATGAGCCATATACAGCACATTACACGCCGCAATTTGATTTGGAGGTGCCAGATGGCAACTATGTGGCATTGTCTTTTCTTTCGCGCTCGTACCACGAGAGTATTAAAAACGGCACCGCTAGCCAATTGATACAATTTACGGTTGGCAAAGCGAAACCTGAGAAGATTGATCTTACCAAGCCGATGATGTTTTATAGCCGCCCTAAAGGCGAGTATAAAGGCCCGAAAGAAACCGACAAGCTTTTGCTCGATTTCTTTTTGTCGAACGTAACGCTAGCAGAAGATGGATACAAGGTTCGTGCAACTATTAACGGTACCGATTTTATGATTACCAAATGGCAATCGATGTTCATAGAGGGCCTTCCTTTGGGAGATGTAAGCATTAAATTGGAGTTGTTGGACAAAGACGGCAACCTGGTAAAAGCCCCTTACAACCCTGTTGAGCGCACCGTAAAACTTATGGCTGCAGAATAAGCCTTTGGTTATCTAATATTATTGAAAGCCTGACCGATTGGTCGGGCTTTTTTTGTGAGAAATCCTCCTCACTTTACATACCGCCTATTGAACCACGTAACTCCCATAAGGGCGATGAAGGTGGGCAATACCCAGGGCAATACTGCCAGCAGGGTATTGTCGGGGAACGTGAAGAATATGCGCGAACCGAAGGCAAAAAACGCGGTGTAGGCTGCACCGCCGCTTACTAGCATATTGGTGTAGTGCTCGCGTAGCCAGTTAAACTCCGGCTGCACGGTGCGGCGCGCTATGGCCAAAGCCAACGGTATAAAAGGCAAGGTGCCCAGTAAGCCGAATATGATAAACAGCACTTGGTTGTATTGAACACCCACATATATAAGCGCTACCGAGTAAATAGATATAATGGTAAACATGGCATTTCGGGCATTGGCTATGCTGTTGGTTAATCGTTTTTTAATGGCAATGGCATAGCCGTACCACAACGAGTTGAACGAAATGAGGGTAAGAAAACCCAAGGCAAAACCTTGTGCCCAGTTACCTGTAAATACCCGGTGTATGCATAGCACAGCAGCACTAAAAAGTACCCCAAACATTACCCATGTGTAAATGCGACCCACCCATACGTGCCCACGGCTACCTTTACGAAAAATAAGCGGCAACCAAAACAGCGCCAATAGGGCAAATCCTGCCCATATATGTGAGGTTAACATGATAGTCTTAACCGCGTCCATCTAGGTTATGGGCTTTAATGGGTGTAAAGGTTATTCTTTTGTCTTTAAGGCTACGCACTGCTTGGCCTATTCCTTTTAGCGTCATCGGAAACATACGGTCGCCCATTAATTCGCGCAGCACGGTCGTCGATTCGTAATAGCGCCAATCAGTTTCGTGGTTGGGGTTTATCCAACAGGCATACGGAAACTGCTCTAGCACGCGCTGCATCCAAACGGCGCCGCTTTCTTGGTTGTAGTGCTCTACGCTTGCGCCAGGCGTTACCACTTCGTATGGCGACATAGCAGCATCGCCCAGAAATATTACTTTATAGTCGCGGTTATATTTGTGCAGCACCTCCCAAGTAGGGGTACGGTCGCCGCGGCGGTTATTGTCTTTCCAAACGCTTTCGTATAGGCAGTTATGGAAATAGAAGTACTCCAAGTGTTTCAGCTCATACCTTGCTGCTGAAAATAGCTGGGCACAGGTTTCAATGTGGTCGTCCATGCTGCCGCCCACATCAATAAACAGTAGCACCTTTACATGGTTCTTTTTGCTGGGCACCATGTGTATGTCCAACATGCCCGCATTCTCCGAGGTCTTTTTTATGGTGCCATCCAAGTCAAGCTCAATAGGTGCGCCCTCGCGGGTTAGTATGCGTAAACGTTTCAAGGCCAGCTTTAGGTTGCGCGTGTTCAGTTCCAGGTCATCATCCAGGTTGGCATACTTGCGCTGGTCCCAAACCTTTACGGCACTGCGGTTGCGGCTTTTCTCTTGCCCTATCCTGTACCCCTCGGGGTTGTAGCCGTTGGCGCCAAACGGCGAGGTGCCGCCAGTGCCTATCCATTTGTTACCGCCCTCATGGCGTTCTTTTTGCTCGCGCAGCAGTTGCTCAAATCGTTCTTGCAGTTTCTCCAAACCGCCCATAGCCTCAATCAGTGCCTTCTCCTCATCGGTTAGGTTGCGCTCCAAAAACTTGCGCAGCCATTCCTCGGGCAGCTCTATTGATTGTATGCGGCTCTCAGCCTCTTTGCCATGAAAGTATTGCCCAAATAGTTGGTCGAAACGGTCTAGTTGGTTTTCGTGCTTTACCAGTATGCTTTTGCTCAAAAAGTAAAATTCCTCAAGGGTAGGGGCTACCACCTGCTGCTCCAATGCTTCCATCCACGCCAAAAACTCGTGCAAGCTTACCGGCAGTCCATCTTTTTTAAGTAAGTAAAAGAAGTTGAGAAACATTTATTAAGTACGATTTACGAGGTACGATGTACGAATTAAAGATAGGTAAAAAGTGGCAGTGCCAAAATTTGAATTTTAGGAATAACTCGCCTTGCCTACATTCAAAAACTCAATCGTACTTCGTACTTCGTAAATCGTACATTACCACATTCCTATTATCTTTACGCTTAAATGAGGATACTAGTTATAGAAGACGAGCCTAAAGTAAATGCCTTTTTAAAGCAAGGACTGGAGGAGCAGCAACATGAAGTTGATGTTGCTTTTGATGGGCTGATTGGTAAAAAACTTGCCCTAAAAAGCCATTACGATATCATTTTGCTCGATGTTATTATTCCGTACCAAAACGGGTTGGAGCTTTGCAAAGAGTTTAGAGAGCAGGGAATACAAACACCCATTATCATGCTTACCGCACTAGGCACCACCGACGATAAAGTAACGGGTTTTGATGCTGGTGCCGATGATTATTTGGTAAAACCTTTCGAGTTTCAAGAGCTGCTGGCCCGTATTAAGGCGCTTACCAAGCGCACTTCGGGTTTAGTGCAAGCTGGTAATGTGCTTAAGGCTGCTGATTTGGAATTGAACCTTGACCGTAAAACGGTTTCGAGAGGTGGTGCCGAGATATTTCTTACTGCCAAAGAATATGCGTTGTTGGAGTATTTTATGCGTAACAAAGGCCGTGTGTTGGCCCGAAACGAGATAGCCGACAAGGTTTGGGATATACAGTTTGACACCGGCACCAATGTGGTAGATGTTTATGTCAATTTTTTGAGGAAGAAGATTGATAAAGATTTTCTGAACAAGCTAATCCATACCCAAATTGGTATGGGGTATATATTTAAAGAGAGCTAGTTATGCCTATACGCTCGCGGTTGGCCATTACTTTTATTGCCATTTTTGGCATTATCATGTTCGCGGCTTCGCAAGCTATTTTCTTCTTCTCATCCGAGTACCGCGAAGAGGAGTTTTACAGCCGATTGATAAACAAAGCCAATACCACCGCAACTTTATTGTTAGAAGTTGATGAAGTAAGCATTGATTTGCTGCGTATTATTACCGCCAAAGATGCGGGTACCCTTCCTTCAGAGAATATTACCATTTACAACTACAAAAACGATATTCTGTACACTACTGATACACTCAACTCTATGCACATTTCGCCAGCTTTGATTGATAAAGTGCGGCTTGAAAAAGAGGTGCGTTTCAGAGAGGATAGTATTGAGGTTGTGGGCTTGCTGTTTACCTCCAAATTTGATCGGTTTGTAGTGTTTGCATCGGCTATGGACCGTTTTGGTTTGAGCAAGATAAGAAACCTGCAAACCGTATTGTTTGTAGTGTTCGGCATAAGCATGGTTGTTGTTATTGTGGCAGGTAGCATATTCTCCAATCGAGTTTTGAAACCGATTACCAATGTTATCAAAGACGTAGAATCGATTGAATACGGCAGTCTTGATATTCGGCTATCAGAAGGCAACGGCAAGGATGAGATAGCCCAACTGACCCAAACCTTCAATAAAATGTTGGATAGGCTAGAAGCATCCGTAAAAATGCAACGGCACTTTGTGAGTAATGCCAGCCACGAGCTGCGCACCCCTCTCACTGCTATTTCGGGCCAGCTAGAAGTGTTGTTAATGAAGGATAGAAGCACTAACGATTATAAAACTGCTGTAGTATCGGTGCTTGACGACATCACAAGCCTAAACAGAACCAGCAACCGCCTGCTTTTACTGGCGCAAGCTAGTGCCGAAAACGCCGAAGCAGGTTTTGCAGCAGTGCGCATTGACGATATACTATGGCAAGCCGAAACAGAGTTGCGCCGACGAAAACCAGATTATAAAGTATCCATTGAATTTGGTGGAGAATTGGATGATGAGGCCGCACTTACCATAAAAGGAAACGATCAATTGATAAAAACGGCTTTCCTAAACTTAATGGAGAATGCCTGCAAGTTTTCAAATGAACACAAAGTTACGGTGTTGCTTAAAGTTTTGCCCAAACGAATTGAGCTTGTATTTAAAGACCAGGGTATGGGTATCAACTCAAAAGACCTTAATCATATTTTTGAGCCCTTTTATCGTAGCCCCGATGCAATAACCATAAAGGGTCATGGCATTGGCCTATCGCTTGTTGATAGGGTAGTAACCTTGCACAAAGGTACCATTAAGGTAAGCTCTAAACTAAAGCAGGGAACGGCATTTACGCTTGTGTTTCCTACTATGAAATAGTTTTAATGCCATTTTAACGCTATTTAAATGTCCCTTTAATTTCGAGCTACCACCTTTACATGGCTTAAGTCGTATTTATAACAATATACACGCGCTAGGCGGCAAAAGCAATGAACTTAACAGCCAACTGAGCGATGTTAACCACAGCGCTGACTACGTTCGTGAAATAGCAGCAGGAAAACAGCAACCCATAGGGGCTATAAAGCAAATTTTGAAAAAATGTTATCCAGGGTTATATGCTAGTTCACAAGCTAAACGTTAGCAGCCCGATAGGTATAAAAATATTCGAAAGGTTACTTTCTAAAGATTATCAGGGTAGGTTTTGGAGACCGGAGGTGGAATTGTAGTTCCATCTCCGGTTATTTTTTTAACGACAACCTTTTTATTGGTGCTTTTTTGGGAAGAATGATACGAATATTGAAGTTTACATTAACACACTCTCAAATTTTCACTTTAATATTGGCTTTATGAAGAAATGGTTGTTCCGCATTGGCTTAGTGGTATTGGCTGTGTATGTTGGTTTGCTATTGGCAGTGCCGCGCCTTAGCCCACGGCCCGAGGGGTTGGGTGTAAACAATGGTCAATTAAAGTCCTGCCCCGGCACGCCCAATTGTGTAAGCACCCAAAGCACCAGCGATAACGCCTATGAGAAGCGCCAAGCCATAGCGTTGCAAACTGGCGAAACGCCTGAAGCAGCCATGCAAAAGCTCGTTGCTATTGTCGAAAAGATGCCACGTACCATTATTATCGAGCAAAAGCCGGACTATCTGTATGTCGAGTTTCGAACTTTTGCCATGCGGTATATTGATGACGTAGAGTTTTATGTGGATGCGCAGCAAAATGTGATTCATTACCGCAGCGCCTCGCGCCTGGGCCGCAGCGACCTTGGCGTAAACGGCAAGCGCATGGACGAGATAGTGGCAACATACAATGAGCAGTAATGGCTTTAGCAATTAATGGAGTTTTTGAAGTGCCACTAGACTTGCTAATTAGGTTTTCCGTTTGGTTTGTAGCGTACACCGAGAAGGTCGGTTGGAGCATTGATTAGTACTTGCCAGTGCAGTGTGTGACGGTTGGCTTTATCTAACTGATACCAATTAGCACCTTAAAATTTTCCTAATCTTACGTTCAGTCTCACATTCACGCCACTGTTCCACATTTTCTTGTCTTGTATGCCCACAAACTGCATCGTACTGCCAATAACGGGCTCTACTTGCAGGTTCATGCGGCTGGCAAAGTGCCAAGTAATACCAGTGCCAACATACCAAGCCCCTAGGTAGCGTTCGCGCAAAAATTTACCCGAAGCACTGCCTGCTCCGTTTGAGGTAAGCGAATTAAAATCGGCACTTACATCTAAACTTTCGTTGTAATTGCTCACACCGCCACCGGTGAAACTAGTATTCGTAGGCGGTTCAACAGGTATCGGGGTAGGACTTACGGTATCAATTTTAGGAAGGTTGTACTCAAAGGTTTCGGAAAGCATAAATTGGTTGTTTACACCAGCCATTACGTACCATTCCACTTTATCGGTTTTTACCAAATTTACTTGGGCACCCACATTTAAGTCAATAGTTTGCAACGCGCTGCTATAGCTATTAGGGCATTGATAAAGTTCATAGTTACAGGCTACCAAATCGGTGTAGTATTGGTATAGGCGGAAAGCCAGCCCTACATGGAATCCTGCGCGGTGTTTTACCATCATGCTATATTGCAACCCAACATTGTACCCTGGGCGGAAATCGCCGCTGCGGTCTACGCGGGCGGTAACCCAGCCAACACTCAACCCAAGATAGTGCTGCACTGCTTTTGGGCGCAGCACCTTATCGCGCCAATTGCGCATTATGGTATCGCGACTAACGGAAAGAGCTAGTGGGTTTGGCAATTCTTTCAAGTGTTTCACGCTAATGGTGCCCCCTGGTTTTTCATAATTATCGGCAGCAGCAGTACCATCAACTATTGCCTTGTTGCTTGTTCCGTGGCTACTTGTTCTATTATTGGCATCACCTTTATTAGCTATATTGTTGCCATTGCCGCTTATGTTGTCGCTGTTATCGGTGTTTGTTAAAGAACCATTTTTGTTGCCTTTGCCAGCTTTGCCTTGTTTCCCTTTTTTTGTAGCTGGTCTATTGCTGTTCTTGCCATTTGCTGGTTTTTTGTTGGCTGCAATATTGCTGTTTAGCTTGTTAGCGCCTTTGCCATCAGTATTGGTGTGAGTATTGTTTAGGCTATTATTATCATGGCCCAATACCCCAGAGGCTGATTTTTTTGGGTTGCCAGGAGTGTGGATATTGGCGTTTGTATTACCGCTTTCAGCTATGCTACCAGAGTTAAAAGTGTTGTTGTTACTGCTGTTCTCAGCATTACCGTTGCCATTTATTGCAAAAGCATCCAGTTGGTTAGCTTCAACATTCATTAAGTGGAACATACCACCCCCAACAGTTACAACAAGGGCAGCAGCCACCAACCACCACCAATAAAATGCAGCACGTTTATCTGCTTTAGCATCAAGCATGGCGGCCATGTCGGCCCAGTCTTGCGGGTCGGCAGGGGCTTGATAGTTGCCCAGTTTATCCTTCCAAATATCGTCCATGTAGTTATCCGGCATAGCTCGTAGATTTAAAGGATTCACGTTCGCGTATCATGGTTTGTAAGTTGCCTCTTGCCTTGGCTAGGTTCGATTTTGAAGTGCCTTCTGAGATGTTCAATTGGTCTGCTATTTCTTTGTGCGAGAACCCTTCAATTACATAAAGGTTAAAAACAGTTCTATATGCTGGGCTTAACTCTTGCACCAGATGTATCAATTCGGTGGCGCTCATGTCGCTTATGGCGTCGGCGCTTTCATCTTGCAAGTGGTAGTGGTTCTCAACGTCGTCTTGGAAGCGGTGTTTTAGTTCTTTGCGGTAATAGTCTATCGAGGTATTGATCATGATTCGGTATATCCAGGCATCCAAATTGCCACCCCCGTTTTCGAAACGCTCCATGGTTTGAAACACCTTAAGAAACCCCAAGTTCATTATTTCGCGAGCCTCGTCTTTGCTTCCGGCATAGCGCAAGCATACGCCCACCATACGGGCGTGGTAGTGCTCGTACAACTTACTTTGGGCTACTCTTTTGCCCGCAATACAGCCTTTAACAATGTCCTCTAAACTCATAAATGTTGCTGGCTGGTGGCCAGCTATTGGTAAAGTTACACTTATCATTGTGCACTTATCGTGCTCAGCAGCACCAAATTATTTGGGTCGGTATAATCATATTGATAAAATCCATTATTGCCAATCATAAATAATCGCTTCTGGAAAGGAATCACATCGTAGGCATCAATACCGGCAAAATGCTGCAATTGGTTGTCGCCAATAGTAAGTGGGTTGCTGGCGTCGTATACTTTTAGGCCGTCGGCACCATCGCAAATAAACAAGATGCCACTAGCTATGCCTAGCCCGTGCGGATTGGTCATAGGGTAGCTGGCCACCAGGGTAGGGTTGGTTTTGTTGCTAATGTCTACCACATCCAATTGGTTAGTAAAGCCATCGCAAGCAGTGCCGCTGCGCAAGGTTACATAGGCATAGTTGCCCTCTACAACCACCGGGTCGCAGCTGTTAACGTGGCTATACGTTGATAGCCAAGTTGGGTTTGATGGCGACGAGTTGTCGTAAATGTGCATACCGCTGGTGCTGCCAATGTATATGTAACTGCCGCGCATAAAAATGGTTTCAATTTCCCATCCTACCTGTATTTGGGTGCTGAAAACAGGCGAAGTGGCATTAGCTATATCGTACAAGTGCATAAAGCTGTTATCAACTATATACAGGTAGTTTTGGTACATGGCAAAGCGCGCCATACTGCCACCCTTGTTGCCCACATCGCCGCCAATGTTGGCACTATTGTCGCTGCTCACACCATCTAAAGTGTTTACAAACCCTCCATCTTCAAGCATTATTGGGCCATCGGTTGTGGTGCCGCCGTTGCAATCGGTTTCATAGGCTTCGGTTACGGCCACTTTTTTATAGTCGGTTATTACGCCGTTCGGGTCGGTGGCTGCAAAGTCCCAAGCATTGCTAAAACCTGCAGTGCCGCGCTGTGGCAACGCATTTTCGATGCGCTTGGTAACAGTAATGTTGCTGGGTGCTGTTACATTAATGGCCAGTAAATCGATATAACTATCGGCATACAGCGTATTGTTGCGCACGGCCAAGTCAAGGTTGCCCGGTATTTTTATAAATGCTTCGTTGATTGGGCTCGAAGGGTTTACGTTATTGATAACGTGTATACCTTCGTTTTTTTCGTTGATGAAAATGTAGTTATCGCTAAACCAAATCTTGCCCGGGTTTTTTAAGGCTCGTGGCGCCTCAGAGGCAACGGACGAGCGCAATTCTTCGTATGTCATGTAGATAGGCTCATAACGGTAGTATGTGTACTCGTTTTGGCACTTGTCTTTAATACAACCTTGAAACGCGAGTGCCACAAACAGGGTAAGTAGCAGCAAAAAACGATAAGCGGTGTTGGTTTTCATAGCCTGGTGTTTTTGTTGGTTGGCTTGTTTCAAGGGTATAACGGCATTCAAAATCGTTCGGTTGCCTCGGCAACTGCACGGCGCAAAAAATAACTACATTTACTACTCAAATATACTGGTATGAAACCGCTGTTGCTAATGATTGTCATGTTGTTAGGTATTTTTTTTTATGCACATGCCCAACAACCCGATACCACCCAACCGGCAGTATTGGTGCTCAACGATGGCAGTATTATCAAGGGCCAGCGCATTGATGCTCTGCAACCCGGCCACATACGTCTGCGCATGGCCGATGGCACCGAAGTGGAGTTCCCGATAGAGAGCGTGGCCGAAATACGCAAAGACATGCCGCCGAGCCGCGCAACGCGCAAGCCGCACCGAGTGCAAAGCAAGGGTTTGTATGCTACTATAGCCACTGGGTTTTTGTTTGGCAATATTGAACAAGAGCCCATTTCGTTTAATTGTGGGGCGGCTATTGGCTATCGGTTTTTGCCGCAGTTGTATTTGGCGGCGGGCGGTGGCACCGATGTGCACCCCAATAGCGGCGATAAGTTTGCGCCCATATATGTGCGCATAGGCGGCGAGGCCATGAAAACCAGGGTAACCCCAAATTACTTTTTTGCCAGTGGATATGCCTTCCCGTACAAAACCCCCGATGGATATTTTGATGCCAAGGGCGGAGCTTACTACGAGGGTGGGCTAGGAGTAACGTTCCGCACCGCCAGTCGCGTTAGTTTAACTCTGAACGCCATATACCGCCAATACAATGCCGAGCGCAGCTATTATAACAATTGGTGGTGGGGCAACGATGGCTCCTTTAGCACCGATAAGCGCACCTACCGCAGGTTTGGTGTGCTGTTTGGGGTGAGTTTTTAAGGGGTACTGTTTACTTCCTGAAACTAAAGTTCAAGCCCTATCAAAGGTTACTTTAATTACCCTATAAAGTAATACACTTAAGTGTTTGTTATTTTGCAACATACCGAAACTTGGCAGCATACAAGCCTAAAATGTATATGTAACCGAGCGTTACGCATCTCCTCATTATTCCTTAATTTTACAAGTCTAGTTAAACACCCTATTGCCACATGCAGCATATATCTCAAATTACCATTAGCGACCCCATGCTTAAAGAGCGCCAATTGGGAGCTTTTGATCGGTTTATCATGCGCTTTATTAACGATGAGCGCGATTTGTCTTTTATCCATTTGTTTTTGGGTCTTTCGGCTATCATTTTGCCTGTTGCGGTGGTGTTGTATGCTTGGTTTACGTGGTGGTTGGCGGTGCCATATTTGGTGGTGTTGTTTGCCGTGTTGTTGGGGCCATATATTTTAATGCTGCACAACATTTGCCACCGTAAGCTTTTCAAAAAAGAGTACGAGTGGATGAACAACATCATTCCGTGGTTTTTGGGGCCGTTTTTCGGCGAAACACCGGAGACCTACTACGCCCACCATATTTGCATGCACCACACCGAGGGCAACCTAAAAGACGACCTGAGCAGCACCATGAAGTACCAGCGCGATAGCTTCTGGGGCTTTATGCACTATTTTGCTAGTTTCTTCTTTTTAGGCATTTATGCATTGTCGCAATACTTTGTTAAAAAGAATCGCAAAGAATGGATGCGCAATATATTGGTTGGCGAGTTTTCGTTTTTTATGCTGGTAGCCGCAATGTGCTTGATAAGTGTAAAGGCCACGGTGGTATTGTTTGTTATCCCGTTTTGCATGACCCGCTTTTTGATGATGGCTGGCAACTGGGGTCAACATGCTTTTGTGGATGCTACCGACCCAGGTAATAGCTACAAAAACAGTATTACGTGCATCAACTCGCGCTATAACCAAACCTGTTTTAACGATGGCTACCACATTGGCCACCACGTGCGCCCTGCCATGCACTGGACCGATATGCCTAAGGAGTTTCAAGACAACTTAACTAAGTACCGCGAGCAAGGGGCTATTGTATTCCGCACTATCGATTTCTTTGCCGTGTGGTTGTTCTTGATGACCAAGCAGTATGGCACCCTTGCCAGTTTTTATGTTGATTTGGATGAGACCCCAAAAACCAAAGACGAAGTGATAGCCCTGCTAAAAAGCCGCACCAAACGAATTGATGCTGCTACTATAGAGCAGTTTAGTGGTCACGATTACATGCGCGATTTGCGCAGGCGCAAGCTGTAAAAGCCCGCAATAAAATTGTAACCGCAACGAATGTAAAGCAAGTGTTTAGCCAAGTTAGATATTATTGGCGGAATGCGTTCGAACCAAATTCTGGCAAAAATTACTGATAAACCGATTAACCAATCTTCCAGTAACCAGTAACCAATCAACCCAATCATGGATTTTTGCAGCGATCGTATACACGGGTGCTGGTTACTGAGGCCTCGTTAATATATTGTATTGGTGCGGTGGTATCATTTACATCAAACATAGAGTTGAACACACAAGTGTTTACATTATCGGGGCAAGTAGCAAACTCCCTGATTAAGCAAAAATATTGTTTGCTAATAGTTACCGTTTCGCCATTGGTAAAGGTGGCTATCAGGTTGTAATTGTATATGCCCGATTGCGCCGCCAACTGGCTAGAGGCCACATCGCCGTTCCAGTTGATTGGTGCAGGGCCATCATATACCCAAACGGCATCCTCGCCAATACGGATACTCATTTTGTAATTTGCTACGCCCGAATCAACCGACTTGAAGCTTGAATTGGCCTCTTCGGTGCCCGGTGCAAAAATTTGTGGCAAAAAGAAGAAGCTGGCGGCGCCAGTATCGTTGGCGCTTTGTGCAAACACCCATTGGGTTTCTTCGCTATTGCAGCAGTTTTTCTGAATATAGCGCGGTGTGGTGTCTTTGGTGCAGCTAGCAAAAGTTATTGCCAACAATATACCTAACAAAATATGTTTCATAAACTTGAAAATTTCGGGCGAAGATACGAGAATGGATATAAACGTAACGCAAAAATTAGACCAACGGTGGCCTAAGCATTTATTTGCTGAAAATCATCGGTGCCTTCAATACGCTCCAATTCAATGCCAAATGCCAGCTTTAAGTAAGGCACCACGGCAATATCATAGTTGGCTATCGTGTTCACGTCAAACACCTTTGAGTTAAGGTCGTTAGCCATGTATTCGTCATTTTCGTCGCCTGCTAAAAAGCGCCAACCGCTATCGCCTTCAAACTCTGGTCGCTCGCGGTACATAAAGCCTACTGGCTGCCCATCAATAGTTATTCGGTTACTGGCCATGCATGCACCAATGCCCGAAACAATATCTTTCAATGCGTCTGGGTTATTTAAGAAATCGACCATTATTAATGTGCTAGTTTGGAAATTTGGAAATTTGAAAATGGGTTTCAAAACAGTTTGATTACGCAAAATTACGGAAGATAAAGCGAAGTTGAATTTAGCCAAGCGAAATTCGGTTTGTATATGCTTATTGCTATAATATCACAACTAGTATTTTTTCTGCATTGGGAAAGTAATTGTTAGCGATAAAAATATTGTAAAATTGTATGCTGACTATAGCATTCTCAATAACCTTTAGTGTATTTTTACGTACACAATACAAATAGTGCTATGAAAAATATTTTCCTATTCGGTATAGTTATGGTAGGTTTTGGCTTCGCAGCTCAAGCCCAATCATTAGATCGCCAAGTAATTGGCTCGGCAGGTGGCTACGAAGAGCAAGGCGGTTACAGCCTTTCTTTTACAGTTGGCGAGCCTGTTGTAGAAACAGCCATTACCGGCACTTTGGTGCTTACCCAAGGTTTCCAACAGCCCGATGATGTTACCGTGGGCATAAGCGATGTGGTTAAAATTAAAATGGATTATTCTATTTTCCCTAACCCAACCGTTAACCAATTGACCGTGCAGTTGAGTGCTGATAAAGTAGTAGAAGTGACCATTTCGTTGCACGATATGTTGGGCCGCGAATTGACCGAACTTAACCGTAAGGTTATGGTTGATGGTGTTACCAACCAACAATACGACCTAACTAATTTGGCCGCTGCCAACTACATGCTAATGCTTTCTGATAAAGACGGCAACCTATTGGGCCAGTTCAAAATACAGAAACTTACATATTGAGCCTGTAGCTCTTTACCCAATACAAAATACAGAAGCGGCTTTCGGGCCGCTTTTTTTGTGCCTCTACTTTTGTGTGTGCACCCGTCATTGCGAAAGCCTCACTAAATCAATAAACAACTGATAAACGAGATAGGCTTGAAGCAATCCCCCAAGTTAAGTTGTAAATTAGCAAACCTGCAGTTTTCGACAGCACATATTACTATGAACGTTATTGGAATCCAAAGATTATGCTCTGCAGCAGGGGATTACTGCCAAAGCATTGAGAATAGTTGCTTCGTCGTTCCTCCACACGAAAAGCGTGGGTTGAACTCCTCGCAATGACGGGCTCGGGGTGCCAATTCAAAAAAAGGACCGTCAGTTGCCGCAGGCACACAAAGTATATCGGTTATTTGGTAATGTAAGTTGTGCCTTTGCAATGACTTGAAAATTTTAAGTAAACACACTACCCCAAATCCACCACAAATACAATAACTAAAACGGCCCTGCTTAGTATAAACCAAGCAGGGCCGTTCGTATCGGTATTATCGTACTCGCAATTAAGCGTTTACGGTCGCGAAAATCGCGTTCAGGTTTTTGGCAACACGGTGCTTCCAGTTTTTCTTATGGTAAGCATAGCCTGCAATCAACGGCATAGCAATAGTTGCTTCGGCCCATACCATTTGCTCGTTTACGGTATCAACCTTACCCCAGCTGCAAGCCTCTTTCAAGGTAGAGCCAGAAAGGGCACCATCGCGCTCGTCGGCAACGGTTATTTGTATGGCGTATTTGTGCATAGGGGCATCTTTCTCCAATATTTCGGTAGCCACTACTATATCTTGCACAAAGTTTTTAGGTACACCACCACCAATCATAAACAAGCCACTATCAGTATGCTCTAGTTTAATTTTAGTGATTTCAAGGAAATCGGCAGCGCTATCCAATGTTACTTTAGGGCCATTGCCAGCGTGGTATTGGTGGTAAATTAAACCAAAACCAGCAGAGCAATCGCTAAAAGCTGGTACAAAAATAGGCACGCCTAATTTGTACGCTTGGTATACAATAGATTCCTTGCGGCTTTCGGCATACTGTTCGTTCTCGTCCAAAAATTTACCCATTTCCCAGATAAACTCACGGCTACTGTATGGGCGACGCTCCAAGCTATCACAAATCTTCGCAATCACGTCATCGCAAATGCGCAGGTCTTCCTCGTCGATGTAGGTATCGTAAATACGGTCAATCATTAAGCCACGTAGCTCTTGGTCGTCAACAAACTGCGTGCCTTTGTAGTGCTTAAAGCCAAGAGCCTCAAAAAAGTCTTGGTCAACAATATTGGCACCGGTTGATACTATCGAATCTACCATGTGGTTCTCCACCATAGTAAGGATGGTCTTTTTCAAACCAGCGCTGATAAGGGAGCCAGCCAAGGTAAGGAACACCACGGCGTCCTTATCTTGTTGCATCATATCAAATATACGGGCTGCATTGTGCAGGTTACGGGCCTGGAAAGCCATATTGCCCATAGCATCTACCATAGGTACCACATCATACTTAGTTATGTCAATGTGTTCAATGGTTTCCTGTAGGTAATCCTGTTTCGTTTTTTGCATTTCTATAGGTTTTTTCTTGATTTTAAAACGCCGTGCAAAGATAGTGAAATACTCATTGCTTTAATTAAGTATGATGTACGATTTACGAATTACGATTGCATTTCGAGGTTTAAATCAATCATTTGGAATTCAGGAACCCCAAATCGTAAATCGTACCTCATAAAATCGCAAATAAAAAAAGCCGAGCTCACCACAGCTCGGCTTTCACCATTTCACCAAAAAACTATATTTGCTGTTAGTTATTGTTTCTTAAATGTAATTTGCTCATCAGCATTTATTTGTATCACCATTACGGTTGGCATCAAATCAAATATTTCCATTTCTACAATATCGCCAGAGGTATGGTTTGTTACCACCAATTTGTTGCAATTAGTAAGGCTGTATGATACGCTGTCGCTGGCGCTCTTAAACATCCAACCATTGTTAGGGTTGGTTTCTTCCATTAAGCCGTTTGAGTGGAACATTATTTTGTTATCCGTTTTCGAGCCAACGGGTGCCCACCATTTTTCGACCATTTCTACTTCAAAAACTTCGCAGCTAGGTCTTAGAATATCATTGTTCAATGAACA
>CAIOSU010000086.1 GCA_903861055.1 uncultured bacterium | reverse complement strand
GCTGCTTATGCTGTGCGTAGTTGGTTACCGCATTGGTGTCGCGAAGGGCGATGTACAATAGCGGGTATGCATACCAGCGGTTGCTTTCGGCTATGGTCATCATGTTGTTAAGGGTTGCACTGCCCCACCCTTCGCCAATAGCAGCTAGCGCAAGGGTCATGTGCAGATTGTCGACATTTACAAATGCCGATGGGTTGATGAGGGTCTGGTCCCATATAAAAGTAGCCGTGCCACTAACATCCGCACTATAATCTTGCGTACCATCGGAGATATAATTCAATGCCTCATTAAAGCCCTTAGCCAAAAGTGTCACATCGGGGCCTCTATCTACATCCTTATTGCCACAAGCAGGGTTTTTAATAATCCATCCATCTTGGTGCACCCACTGGCCAATAAGCCTAGCTTGCTCCACCGCCTCATTGTGGATGTTGAAACCGTTTACAACCAAAGTATCGGGTATAAACTTTTTAATAAGTGAAAGCCCCAGCAGCACATGGTACACTTGGTCTTGGCTCATTTCGTTGGCAAAATTCTGTTCCACAAAATCGGCATCAACAAAATCATAGCCCGGGAAACTATCGGTGAAATTGGCCGGTACATCATCCCTGATAAAAAAACCGTTACGGGCATTGGGTATGCCACAAGATGCATTCCAAGTAAAAGAAGTTTCAGCTGTTGAATCTAGCCGAATAATGGCTTTCAGGGAATAGTACAATTCATTGATATTGGCACTGATACGGGCACTATCTCCATCCGCATAACCTTGGTAACGAGGATTGTGCAGCAAGTGATACTCCGTGGCCAAAGTGCCCATATACCACCCTAGCCAAATGGTATTGTCGCTCCATTTCATCCTTTCTAGCCCTGGATTGATGTACGATGCTGGTAAACTATAACCTTGTTGGTCGCCAATAAGCATATATTGGGTGGCCAATTTATGCCGGTATTGCCAGTATTTATCGAGATTTTGCTCAACATTTTGGGCATTAATAGCAGTAAACGAAAATAGCAAAACAAGGGCTAGGAAAAACAATCGCATAGCTGGACCTATTTGGTAAGGTTGTACAATTTAGCGCTTTTTAGATGGAAAACTACCCTATTCGCATTTCCACTTAACAGGGCCACCACAACCAATTGAAAGATTACGAACATGCCTAAAAGACAAACCATTTAGAAAAGAATTGATAAAATCATTCCTTTTAGCTTGCTCCTCCTCGCACATTTGGTGCAATATAGAAATACTATTGTAACCCACAAGATACAATACAGGTGGCGATTTTAGGCTACCTATGTCACTACATATCTCTAATGTCGCTCCAGCTCTATTCGATAGCTGCTTCAGTAGATATGTAAACGCCATTTCTGTTGTGATACTATCAGAAAACTCAAAAAAATACATTTGCAACCGAAATGGAGATACCTTAACCTCAACTCCCCAATGCCATTGAGGTTTGTACTGCACTAGAAATGCTTGATCACTAAATTGATGATTGGGGTCAATTTTATACAAGCTGTAAAGGGGTGTTACAAAATCAGTAACCGTCTGTTGATATGGCGAACTTGCCCCTAAATTGGCAGTTATAAAAATGAAAATGGCAGTAAAACACTTGGTAAGCACTATCCTACTTTTCATCCCTTTTTACCTTGCT
>CAIOSU010000085.1 GCA_903861055.1 uncultured bacterium | reverse complement strand
GGCCGGCCATTTGCTTGGCGCAAAAAGTGGGAAAAGGTATGGCACGAAGTAAAATACTGCAGCGAGCGATGCCGAAAGCATAAAACAGATAAGCAGGCAAAACCCTGAGGGAGCCTGTTTATCCTGCCAGAGGCGGAAAAGTTAAACTGCACAGCAGAAGAAAAAACACCTCAAAAACGGTCAATCAACGGCGTGAGGCTGTACCCTTGAATTTTTAGTTGCTTAAATTACACTCCACTCATTGCTGCGCAAGATACAATTGGTATTGCTGCCGGCTCCATTGGTATACAATAATGGCAATACCCGAAACAAGGATAGCGTATATAAGCGGTGCGCTATGCATGGTTTTGTAGCTGGCCGTGTGGTTTATAAGAAGCCACATGGTAGTAGATACTACGCCTGCAAATACTAAGCAGCGGGTCAATACATGCCCCATGTATTGATTAAATCTACCAAAACTGTTAGGGAGCTTGTAAAACAGGGCAAACCAATTGTCTTTGCGACCCAAGTACAGGTAAACAAACACATTACCAAAAGAATATCCTGGTTCGCTGGGCAGCAAAGGCTTTGGTTTAAAAACCGCTAGATAATAAATGTAAATAGTAAATAGCGTTAATGCACCTATTACCAGCAATAGAGGCGCCCAGCCCAAACCCAAAACCGATACCAGTGGGTTGGCTTCTTTGCTTAGGTCTGGCGTAAGCTGGTGAGTGCAATAAGCATCATAACTTCTAGAAAACAATATCCAAATAGTGGTTAATGCAAATTTTGCTGTCTTACTCATGTGTGTTGGGTTAGTTGAACCTTGAAAGTACGGCAATCTTGTTAATGGCAAAAGGGGTCGATAACCGCCTCAACAATAATTAACTAAAAATAGGCTTTATTAACATATAGAAACAACCAAATTCTGTTCTTGAAGCCTTAGAAGGTTTGGGGTTGCAATATGCCGCTACCCAAGCACAAGCCCTCAGCAGCTTACCAACGGGAAACTTGACTTGCAACACAGCCAGATAACAGGCTGAAATTCGCACCAAAACACACTTCGAGGACGAAATAACTCATCTTTTCTCAAAACCAACCTTCACTTTAACCATTCCCCCGTCAATCAAAATTATTACCTTTGCCCGAAACCAAAACCCCGCTATGGACGCTTTACTAAACCAGTATAAAAGCAAAAAGCCTGAGATCGTATTTGAGTGGAAAGACCCATTTACCGATGCAGAAGGCTGGGTGGTAATCAATTCGTTGCGCGGTGGTGCGGCCGGTGGCGGCACACGCATGCGCAAGGGCCTTGACCGCAGCGAAGTGGAGAGTTTGGCTAAAGTGATGGAGATAAAATTTACCGTGTCGGGCCCTGCCATTGGCGGTGCCAAGAGCGGTATCAACTTCGACCCGAGCGACCCGCGCAAAAACGAGGTGTTGAACCGTTGGTTCCAGGCCGTAATACCGTTATTGAAAAATTACTACGGAACCGGTGGAGACTTAAATATAGACGAAATACACGATGTAATACCCATAACCGAAGACTACGGCCTTTGGCACCCGCAAGAGGGTATTGTAACGGGCCACTTCCAAGCGAGCCAAAAAGAGAAAATCCACATTATTGGCCAATTGCGCCAAGGGGTATCAAAGAAATTGGAAGACCCTCGCTACTCGCCCGACCTTACGCAAAAGATATTGGTGGCAGATATGATAACCGGTTTCGGGGTGTCGGAGTCGGTGAGGCATTATTACGATTTGGTTCGCAATACCGACTTGATGGGCAAAACAGCCATTATACAAGGTTGGGGCAATGTGGCTGGGGCGGCGGCATACTATTTGGCACAGAACGGGGTAAAAATCGTAGGCATTATCGACCGCGAGGGTGGCATTATCGATTCTGTAGGGCTAGATTTTGAAGCCATCCGTACCTTATTGCTCAACCGAAAGCAAAACAAGCTGATTAGCGACAAGGTTATCCCGTTTGAAGAAGTAAACAACCGTATTTGGGACGTGAAAGCCGACATCTTTATACCCGCAGCGGCCAGCAGGCTACTTACCCGCGAACATATTGATAGGCTAGCGGCGGCAGGTTGCCAGGTAATAAGCAGTGGTGCCAACGTGCCGTTTAAAGAAAGCGATGTGTTTTTTGGGGATACCACAGAGTACGTTGATGGTAAGTTGAGCCTCATACCCGACTTTATAGCAAACTGTGGCATGGCGCGCGTTTTTGCATACCTAATGCAAAAAACCGAGATAGAAGTAACCGACGAGGCCATTTTTGAAGATGTATCGGCTACAATTCGCAAGGGCATTGAAGAGTTGAACCAACTGCCTGGGGGACAACTGCATCTTACCCGTAGGGCCTTGAACATTGCGTTGGGCAAATTGGTTGCGCAGCAGTAGGGTTGGGTTAATCAGTTTTTTTGGTTGATTTGTTAATCGGTTTTGATGAGTTTAAGTACCT
>CAIOSU010000084.1 GCA_903861055.1 uncultured bacterium | reverse complement strand
GGGTTTACAGCAATCCCAACGGGAAACAATACATTCACAAGCTCAATAGAAACCTCAATACTACCCGTTTCTCTACTGTTTTCGGTTCTGGCTCAGCTGGGGTGGATATTTCGCCAACGGCGCTATTGGTAGATATTTGCGATAATATTTACATTTCAGGCTGGGGTGGGGAGGTTAACGTTGGCTTCCGAAACGATGGCACGCTGGGTTTTACCACTGGCATGCCCGTTACCCCAGATGCCTACAAAGCCACTACCGATGGTAGCGACTTTTACTTTATGGTGCTCAGTAAAGATGCCGATAGCTTGGTATATGCTACTTTTTTTGGGGGCAATGGACCCAACGGCGAGCACGTAGATGGTGGCACCAGCCGTTTTGACAGCGATGGCATCATTTACCAAGCAGTTTGCGCGTCTTGCGGTGGCACTAGTATTTTCCCAACCACACCCGGTGTATGGGCACCTGTAAGTGGGCAAAACTTACCCGGTGGCAATTGCAATCTTGGGGTTATCAAGTTTGAGTTTGAGCTGGCCCGTATTGATGTCGATGTAGTAATTAGCCCATCGGATAGAGGATGCGCACCATACACGGTAAACTTCACTGGCGATGTATTAAATGCCAACGCCTTCTTTTGGGATTTTGGAAATGGTTTTACCTCAACCGCACAAAACCCTACCACAGTATTTGTTGATACTGGCACTTACAACATTATACTTATTGGCTTTGATAGCACCACTTGCAGTGGTATAACTTTGATTGATACCGCATATGCCACTATTATAGTTGGCGATGATTCGGTTTCGGCGGCATTTACGCCAACCATCATTAGCGATTGTGGCAGTTACCAAGTGCAGTTTACCAATAACACCACTAGCAATAGCGCTGGCCCAGTAAATTATGTTTGGAATTTTGGCGATGGAGATACTACTAGCCTTGCCAACCCTAGCCATACTTATGCCAACGCTGGCACGTATGTGGTTAGCCTAGTATCGTATGATTTGAATGCCTGCGACCCTTTCGATGTAGCTACCGATACCATCACTTTCCTTCCAACTCAATCGCTGTTATTCAACCCTTCTGATACTTCAAGCTGCACGCCGTTAAATGTCACTTTCAACAATACCAGCCAAAGCACCATATCGCAAACGGTAGTTTGGCAGTTTGGCGATGGTACCCAAACCACCACTACCACAATTGGTCAAGACCCGACCCACTTGTACAACAACGCCGGAGTTTATACCGTAACTGTTACTGCCACTTCGCCTGGAAGCTGCAACCCTGTGTTGGTTGACTCAGTAGATATATCGGTGGCACCACTTGATTCGGTTTTTGCGGGATTTGTAGTTACCATAGTTGATAGCTGCGATTACACCATCAGCATTACCGATACCAGCACTGGGGCTTTGTTCCGAAAATACTTTTTTGGCACTGGCGATACTTCAACATTAGCCAACCCAAACTACATTTTCCCTGGCCCCGGCAATTACACCATTACTCAAATTGTAAACAATGGCAATTGCAGCAATAGCGATACGGCAAGAATTACCATAAACTTTTTGCCGCGTTTGGTAGCTGCATTTGCCGCACCCGATACCGGTTGCTTGCCTCTTAATGCCGTATTTGTAAACAATAGCAATGGCAGCGCTTTTGCGACTTATGCTTGGAGCTTTGGCGACACTGCCACATCTACGCTAGCAAGCCCTACCTATACCTATAATAATGTAGGTAGCTACAATGTAAACTTGGTAGTATCCGACCCACGCAGCTGCAACGGCATTGATACTGCTACCACTACCATTACGGTAATTAATGATAGCATTATTGTCAATTTTACTTATCAAGAGTTTATCCGCACTTGCGATTCGTTGGTGATAATATTTAGTAATACGAGCACCAATGCCACCAGCTATTTCTGGGATTTTGGCGATGGCACCACCAGTACTTTAGCCAATCCCACCCACGCTTACACCACTGCCGATACATTTGTGGTAACCTTTACGGCGGCAAACCCAAATGTTTGCAACCAACCCGATACACTGAATGCTACCTTTATACAAAAACCAGAGGTGACGGCATTGTTCGACCCAACTAACGGCTGCTTATCGTATGAATATTTGGTGGAGAATCTTGGTGCCAATGTTACCAGTAGCTATTGGCAGTTAAGCAACGGGCAATCATCAACGGATAATAGTCCATTGTTTGTGTTTGATAGTATTGGCAGTTTTACCCTAAACCTTACTAACTACAACCCTGAAAGCTGCAATGATAGCGCTGAGTATTCAGGCACTTTTAACGTGTATACCCCGCCAACTGCCTTTTTCGAAACGGATACCAGCGGCTACCAAATTTTCTATCCTATTCAGTTTGATAACCAAAGCTCTGCTGGTTTCTATAGTTGGGTATTTGGCGATGGCGACTCATCGGCACAGCGAAACCCAGTGCATGAATATGCCGACACTGGCTTTGTTAGCCCATGTGTAACCGTTACAGATAACAACCAGTGTACCGATACTTATTGCAAAGAACTGGAGATATACTTTTTGGGTGTAGTAGATGTGCCGAACGCCTTTAGCCCCAACGGCGATGGCATGAACGACATACTTTATGTGCGTGGCTATGGTGTTGAAGCGATGGAGTTTAAGGTGTTCAACCGTTGGGGTGAGTTGGTTTTTGAGTCATATGACATAAATAACGGGTGGGATGGTACCTACAAGAGCAAAGCGCAAGAAATGGAGGTGTATGTATATACCCTGCAAGCGCGTTTTCTGGATGGCACCGAGACCGGAATTAGAAAAGGTAACGTAACCCTACTTAGATAAGGCCATGAAAACAACAGCAACCATATTGTTTCTGCTGCTGGCCGCTATCGTAGTCAGGGGGCAGGATATACACTTCTCACAATTTTACGCCACCCCGCTTACCATTAACCCAGCCGAAACGGGCAATTTTATTGAGGACTATCGGGTAGGTGGAAACTTCAAAAACCAATGGCCTTGGGGCCAACAAGATAAGCGGTTTACGTACCGCACCTTTTCGTTGTACAGCGATTTTACTTTTTTCCACAACCGCCTACCGGGAAAGGATTGGATGGGTGGCGGCATTGTAATGTTGCAAGATTTTGCTGGCGATGGCAACCTTTCCATTACTAAAGTATATGGCTCCATAGCATACCATAAAGTATTTGGCCGCGAAGCGAAATACTACCTATCGGTAGGTGCTAATGCAGGCTTAGTGCAAAAACGCATTAACTACGATAAGCTTTACTTTAACAACCAATGGAACGACCTATCGTTTGATCTGAGCGCCCCAACCGGAGAGCCTGGCACCAACAATTGGAGAACACTCCATTTTGATATGGCGGCGGGCATCAACTTTAGTATGGCGCCCAACAAGCGCATGCGCTACTCCATTGGCATGTCGCTGAACCACCTAACACGCCCCAAAGAAACCTTTTATGGCGAAAGCGATAATAAACTAGGTATGCGCCCAGTGGTTACGGCTATGGGCAACATTAGGTTGAACAATAAATGGCACATTGAGCCCGGATATTACTATGTTTTTCAGAAACGGGCATCGGAGCATATATTGAACTTGATAGCGGGCTACAGCATACCCAACGGCGCGCGCCTTAGCACCCACACCCTTTACTTTGGTACCTCATACCGCGTAAAAGATGCTGTGATACCGGTTATAGGCTACCGATTCAAATCGGTGAAGGTGATGATGAACTACGACATTAACCTAAGCAAACTCACCCCAGCCAGTGCCGCAGTAGGTGGTTTCGAAATTTCGGTAGTACACACTGGCTTCTTCCCGAACACGACAGGCAATAGGGCGGTGCCTTGCCCAAGACTGTGAGTTTGATGTGCTGATGATAATTTGAAAGCGGAAGATTGAATGACATGCTGGTTTCCACTATGTTTTGTCAAAGTCCCCAATCAACTATTCAACCACTCCCCCGCATCCTCCCAAAAATATTGCTTAAACCCACGCTTAAAGTAATTGAAGTGCCCGAGCTCTTTTACCCCGAATTGTTGTGGGGTATAGTTGATGCGCTCTACAGGGGCATTGCTATATCTGTTGGCGAGGTTGTCAACAGTGCGGGGCGGTGCAAAGTGGTCGTCGCTGAAACTAATAAGGCGCATAGGGGCGGTTACGCCTTTGAAATTATCAAGCGTTGGCCTTTCTTCCCGGAAAATATATTCGGGGTGGCGTATCCAGCTGGCCCATTGGTTGGCCACGCCCTTTGGTACATCTTCAAACAAACCGAGTTTTTTAGCAGGAAGGTAACCTGCTACTGCTGTAGCACCTGGCAGAAATATGTGGCTTATGGCCCACATGCGCGCTTTGTGGTGCCCACTCCATAAATTCCAATAACCGCTTTGCGACGCCACCATCATTACCTTTTTCACATGCTTGCCGCTCTCGGCCAAGCCAAAAACTTGACCGCCTACGCTGTGGCTACTATATAATAAGGTGTCGGTAGGCAATTGGTGCAGCGCATACTGCAGCATGGCCTCAATATCCAGTTCACCCCACTGGTGCAGGTGCGCCTCAAAACCCTTCATACGCTTGGGTGCCGAGAGACCCACACCCCGGTAATCGAACACTACCACATGAAATCCCAAGCCCCGCAAATATTCACTAAAATTGTAGTAATACTGTTGCAGCACGCCCATAGCCGAGCCCATTACCAAGGTGCGGCCATTTGGCTGCTCGGGGATGAATACGCTGGCATGTAATGGGTATCCATCTGCGGCGGTTATTATGGTTGGGGTGAAATGAGGTTTCGACACTTTTCGGGGAACTTTATTTAAGAATGATTCGGTCTTGGCTTTCGTAAGCGTCGCCACGTTTAATGGAGAGTTGTATACCACGCTGCATTGCCGTAACCACCGTATTACCAATACGTGAAAAGCCAAATAGACGCGACACTTCTCGAACCAAATCTTCCTTAGGCAAGCTTATTTGGTTGGTCAATATTTGCTTAACTGCATTGGCTACCTCCTCTATTGGCAATTCGTCAGCCTCGCGCTTAGTGGCATCATCAGCGTGCACCCTAAAGTCGGTATAATGCTCAGGAGATTGGTAGCGCCCCCAAAGCACCACATCTTTTCCGCCTTCGGTAAACTTGAGTTGCAACGATTGGAAAATTTCATCGAAGTGGGCATTTATACGAGAGCCGCTGCGGGCAAGGCCCCAATGGCTCAAGATGCGTTTCAGCAGTAAACCCTTATTAATTGGCCCTTCGGCTTCCACTACTCTTTTTACATGCTCGGTAATAAGTGGCTTATGCCTATGCTGCAGAAACTCATCAGAGTTAAAAATAACAGGAACTTGATTTACAAACTGTGCCACTTGATATATACTATACTTGTAACTCGAAAGTGGCGCATATGCTGTACTATCCAGTTCAACCAATTCCAACTCTTCCGGTGTCTCTAACCCATCTTCTTGCATACCTTGGGGTATCACAATTTGCCCAGTCATAGTTTCTAGTTGGCCTTTATTCTGATTAGTAGCAATGGCATCTTGCAACTGCTGCATTATCCTCTCAGGGTTCTCCCACCACTCAACCGACCATATTTGCAGTATGTTCCAGCCCAACAGTTTTAGCACCTCAATCTGTACAATCTCGCGGTCCTTAGCTGTTTTGGCAGCTCTATAGTTTTCGCCATCGCAAAGGATACCTAAAACGTACTCATCAGGGTTGTCTTTGTTCACTATTCCAATATCCAGTCTATAGCCCGAACTCCCAATATTGGTGTGCACTTTGTAGCCCAACGACTTAATGCGCGTGGCAATGTGCTCAATCAATGCATTAGTTTTGACAGGTACCGTGCGCGTTTTTGCCTCAAATATAGCCTTGCCTTTTTCTGCATATTCTAAGAATGCTTTAAGCCCTGCCACTCCTTCGGCAGCGGTACGCGACAGGTCAATTTGGTCGGCACGAAGCGTAGAGTATACCTTCATTTCGTATCTAGCCCTTGAGACGGCCACATTTAGCCTACGCCAACCACCCTCTCTGTTAAGCGGGCCAAAATTAAGGGCCACTTTTCCTTCCCTATCAGGACCATAACCAACGGAGAAAAGAATTACATCGCGCTCATCGCCCTGAACGTTTTCCAGGTTCTTAATAAACAAAGGTTCTGGCGATTCAAGCAGCAACTGTTCATAGTGTGGATGACTCTTGAAAACTTCCATAAGCATATCGTCAATCAATATTTGCTGCACCGAGCTAAAGGTTACAATACCAATACTTTGCTTGGATAACTCTGGGTGCTTCAAGCGGCGAATAACCTCTTTAATTATGGCTTCGCCCTCAGCTTTGTTTTGCTTCGTTTTGCCACGGTCATAATACCCTTCAATTTGGGTAAAGGTAACTTTGTTGGTGAGGTCATCGGGCGATGGGAAGGTAAGCAATTTGTTGTCGTAATACTTAGTATTGCTAAATGCAATAAGGCTTTCGTGTTTGCTACGGTAGTGCCACAGTAAGTATCGCGATGGCATAGAAAGAGCCAAGCAATCATCGAGTATACTCTCTAAATCCTCCTTATCCAAATTGTCTTCATCCACCTGTTGGGTTGAGAAGAAGTTGGTAGGCGGCATCTGTTTAGGGTCGCCAACAACAATTACGTTCGAGCCGCGAGCAATGGCCCCAACTGCATCGCAAGTAGGCATTTGAGATGCTTCATCAAAAATAACAAGGTCAAACTTTTCCGTTCCAGCCTCAAAATACTGCGCTACCGATATAGGGCTCATTAGCATACAAGGGCACATGCGTGGCAACAAGTTGGGAATGGAATCGAACAACTTACGCAGCGACAAACCCCGCCCGCCGTTGCGAATGGCACGTTGTAGTATGCCGATTTCTGAGCTCTGGGAAGCTTCTTGCGTAAACGACGGCAAGCGCGATGCCAACGAAGCATACACTTCATCTTTGGTTAGCTGCTCAAAGCTTTTGCTCAGCTCCCTAAAACGCCTGATTTTCTCTTCGAAAATTTGGCCGCTAAATGATGCCAATGCCGGTGCCTCTTGAAAAATATACTCCGCGCAAGACCGATACAGGCCTTTGTAAAAACTTGGTATCACATGGCTGGTGCGCAACTTACCCGATTCGTAAGGCTCAATTACGGGCATCAATCCAGCTTGCACCGCTTTCTCCCTTGTCAACAAATAACTTGCCCAATCTCTTAGGCCATCAATGTTAGTTAGCCATTGGTTTGCATAGTTGCCGCAAGTGGTTATCCTATTTTCTTTTTCGGCAAAAATGAGCTCAAAATCGACGCCGAGTAAAGTAGCGATGCTCGCCTCCTTATCTCTTACAGCACCATAGTCGTTTTCAAAAGCTAGTAACCCTTGGCTATGCGCCGACAAATAAGTAGTTGCGCCATCCCTAAGCGCATCGGCAAGCGCAGCGCGCCAATGCCTTGTAGCACTGGGGTCTTTGAATAGAAGATTGCCCACTTGGTTCATTTTCACCAACACATCGGTTGCCTTAATAATGGTTACCCAATCGGCATTGCCGCCATTCCACATAAAACCTAAACTGCCCGCCAGCAAATGGGTATTGGCATCAATTATGCGTTGTTTCTCTTGGTACTGTATCACCAAACCCAACACTTGGGCTACCTGCGCTTTATCTGATGCGCCTTGTTTCGACAACAGTTTTAGGCGTTTGTTAATGCTATGCTGTTTCAACAATTTTGGCAAAAACCACTGATTATCGGCTATGCGCCAATCTTGCAGCGTTTTCTCCGCATCCATTGTAAGTATTTCATTGCCGAAATCGACCAATAAACCCGCTCGATATCCATCGCGCAATTTGCCTTGTTCGGCTATAGCAGCAATCTGCAGTAGCGTATTCTCAAAATTATCTGCCGTTATCAGTGTTGATGGCACATTGGGCAACTGCATCAACAAGCCGCTTAGCTTGGCTACTTGGCTCAGTTGCGTTTCCGTATCAACAATTAACGCCAACTTTAATGTGGCAAGTGCACCAGCTAAAGTTACTTGCAGCTTCAGCAACGCTTGGGTGTATGCGGTTAGCAGCGCCGTGGCCTCATTTTTAACATTCGGATTATAGTGGCTATTCCGAATACGCTCCAATGGGTGTTGGTTAGGGTTTCGGCATAGTGTGCCTGCCGCCTGCAATTCGGCCACCAAATCGGCCCATTCGGTTATTTTGCTCTTGGTGAGTTGCCCAATTTGCTCATGGCTAAAAGCTATGCTATCGGGTAGCATCGTGTTTTCGGAATACCCGGTAAAGGCATCGTATAGCGACAACCCAAACGGATATACTTTGTGCAAAGCTTCAACGTGGTTGTTCAGCTCTGCACGCAAACCCTGAAGTCTGTCGGCCTCATAAGCAAAATCGGCCGATGGTTTAGTTCTAGCTACTTCGGTAGTCTTTTTAAGTTGCTCCAGCACCGCCGACTTTTTTGCCTTATTGGAGTGCAACTCTAAGCAAAAATTACCTAGGCCAATTTTATCCAACCTGCTTTCTACGACCGATAGTGCTGCCATTTTTTCGGCAACAAACAACACCTTTTTGCCTTTATATATAGCATTGGCTATAATATTGGTAATAGTTTGCGATTTACCCGTGCCCGGCGGACCGTGCAGGATAAAACTGTTTCCTTCAGATGCAGAAATGATAGCCTCCAGTTGCGACGAATCTGCACTAATGGGCAATATAATATTGGAAGGATGAAATTGCTTGTCAAAGTTTCGTTCTACACCTTCTGGTGTTTGCCACTCCAGCTTACCCGATATTAGGCTGGCTACAACTTTGTTTTTAGCAAGCTTTTCGGCATTGCTATGGATGTCGTTCCACATCACAAACTTGCTAAAAGAGAAGGTGCCCAATATAGCCTGTTCCTCAATATCCCACCGCGAATATGACATTATCGCCTGCCTAACAATGCTAAACACCACACGCACATCTACCCCGCTCTCATCTTTGGGCAATACTTCAAGCCCGCCAATGTTTATACCAAAATCCTGCCGCATCATTTCTAGCAGGGTAATGTTCATTATTGGTTCTTCCTCACGGCTTCGAATAACGTATCCCTTCTGTGCCGATTTCCTAACTATCTCTATCGGGAACAATACAAGCGGCGCATAGCGTGGTCGCTCGCTCTGCGGTGTTTCGTACCATTTTAGTATACCCAGCGCTATGTACAATACATTCGCCCCATTTTCTTCCAATGCCACTCGAGAGGTGCGATACAAATTAACCACACTGCTGGCTAGCTCTAGTTCAGTTAGGTACGACCGTAAGCGCTTTTGTGTCAGTTCTTGCCGCACCAAATCTACTATGGGGTCGCTTTGGTTAATGGCTTGGTAAATACCTGCGCTGCGCAATGGGTTATTCCAATCGGCGGGCTTAGAGAACAACTGGTATTCCGTTCCGCTTGAGAGGCCATCCTCTAGTTTACCCAAATTGGGAGCAATTATCTGAACTGTGCTTTTGGTAATTCGCAGGTTCAACAAGTTGTTCCGCAGACTTAGGTCTAGTAGTTTTCGCTCCCAAAGCTTTTGCCTCGATACATCTATGTCAGCTGCATATTGCAGCTTTATCCCTTCCCTTATCTCCACTGGCAACTGTCCGTTGCGTTCCTCAACTTCGGGCCGCTGAATTTCCCAGGCATCAGCGGTTTTTATGCGCATTGGTATAGGTCTTATGCCTCCGTACCTTGCTCGTTTTACGTCAATAAAAAACAAGAAATTATCTTCTTTAGCCAAATGGTTATTGCCCAAAACCAAGGCTTCATCGAAAGTAATAGACTTACCCGCGTTCATGCTGGTTGCTTCAAGCACGGCTATCTCGTTAATGCCATCGGCCACACGCTTGGTTAGCAGCGATTGGTCGTCGTTTATGCTATCTGCAAAAGCCTCATCAATCAACCAGGCACCCACAAAGGCATGACCTTTTATCACTACCAAAATCGGCCTCAGCCCAATCGCCTCAATACAACTGGCATATAGCAAGGTTACATCCAAACAATTGCCCAGTTGTTGCCCCAACACTACATCAAGGGTTCGCACCCGCTGGCCATATGTTTCAAAACTTGCCGGCACCGAGCAGTATATTATCTGCCTTTCCGAAATAGCCTCATACAAGGCGGCCATTTGCTTTTGGGCCCTATCGGGGTTCTTGGTTTGGTATTCATCAAACGATGGGTTGCCCGTCCATTTCTCTAAAATGTCGCTAGCGCGCCTAATTATCTGGGCCGTTTCTGGGTGGTTTGGAGTAACAAATGCCGCTAACATCTCGGGCAGCACGTTCATGCCGCCCCACTCGTCGTAGGCCAATATATCTATCTTAAAGGCTTGCTCAAAATGTGTTCCTTCATTGCTGCTCAAAGTAAGTTTAATGCCTCCCGATATACGCTCTGTAATTTCGGAAAGGAATTTGGTAGAGAGCATAATATCGACGGCGCCCAGCTCCACTTTAGCGCCAATGGCCAAACTTTCAATACGCGTGCTCCAAGGCATTGCAAACTCAGGTTCAAAGGCAATATCCAACTTCACGTCGCGCCAATCCGATTCAGTATTATTAGCAATCAGCACGTTGCGCACCACAGGCACATGGTTTTGCTGCATGGCAAAATTTATAATCGGGGTATATTCAATCTCAACGGTTGCTAATAATAGGGTTGTGTCCATTGCCGGGGTGCTGGTTAATATTCAACAGAGAAGGAATTCTTCCGAGACTTTAAAGATATTCAATTACTACTACCTCCTTACAGCGTAACAATACAAAACTATAGTTGCTTCTCTTTAATTAAAGTTAACAAAAACTATTTTTATCAAACAAGCGTTTGGTAAAGAAAATTAGGAATGATAACTTTAGGGCGTTGAATGGGATGGATTCAGTGGCCATTTGAAACGCAACGCCTCTTTGAGAGGATTACTGCCTAGGCAGTGAAATAGTTGCTTCAGGCCATTGAGACTCACCGCAAACTAGATTACTATGCGGGCCTTCGCAATGACGGCATTTCAAAGAAAAATCGTAACTCGCACATCGTAAATCGTACATTAATAAGATGCCTAAAGCCAAAGTCAGCGAAACATTCATTCTCAACCAAGCGTTGAAGATATTCAGTCAGAAGAGCTATTACAACGCTACTATGGCCGATATTGCGCAAGCTTGTGGCTTGCTAAAGGGTAGCATGTACCACTACTACCCTAGCAAGGAAGATTTAATGAAAGCCGTGATTGCCTACGTGCACGAATACTTTAACAAAGAGGTATTTGCACATGCCTACAACACCAAGCTCAGCACCCGTGAACGCCTGCGTAAAATGGGCGAACTGACGGAGAAAATGTTCATCGGGCCACAAGAAGGATGTATAATGGGTAACATAGGCATTGAAACAGCACGGGTGATACCAGAGTTTTCGGAGCTTATCCGCAACTTTTTTGATGATTGGATGAACGCCCTAACCTTTGTATTGAAAGATAAATACAGCGAAAAAACCGCCCGCGAGGTAGCCGAGCAATGTGTAAGCGAAATTGAAGGAGCGGTAATGATGATGCGCATTTACAACGAACCTAGGTACTTGCAGGATGCCTTAAAGCGGATTGCGAAACGCGCATATTGAGAATTGGTTATTAGTTACGGGTTATTAGTTATTGGAAGTGGGTTATTAACAAAAAGATAATGATTCAAGAAACCTATACTCCATACCAATTAACCCATAACCAATCAACTAATTAACCAAATTAAAATCAAACGGTTGTTTGGTAAAGAAAAAAGTTTGGGGTATCTTAGTTACCCATTTAAAAAAGAGATAAGACGTTCAATTTTAAACCCTTAATAAACATCTATGGATACCGTACAAGTACAACCCAAGGCATCAACGGAAGCAGGCTTCAAGCGCCGCATCCGTAAGGCCGTGGTGCTTGGTTCGGGCGTCATGGGTTCGCGTATCGCGCTACACTTTGCCAATGTTGGCTTGGAAGTGTTGTTGCTTGATATCGTTCCCCGCGACCTGAGCGAAGCAGATGCTAAAAACCCTGCCAAACGCAACGCTATTGTGAACGGCGCCCTTACCGCATCTATCAAGTCAAACCCATCTCCGGTTTACGACCCCGCTTTTGTTAGCCGTGTAAAGACTGGAAACTTTGACGATAACTTTAAAGATATTGCCGATGCCGACCTAATTCTCGAGGCGGTTGTGGAAAATCTAGCTATCAAAAAGACCGTGTTTGACCAGGTGGACAAATACCGTAAGCAAGGTTCTATCGTTGCTTCAAACACTTCAGGTATTCCTATTTATAGTATGTTGGATGGCCGCACCGAAGATTTCCAGAAGAACTTCCTAGGCTTGCACTTTTTTAACCCACCACGTTACCTTAAATTGTTGGAAGTAATTCCAACTGCCAAAACCGACCCTGCAGTTACCAGCTTTATGTTGGAATATGGTAGCAAAGTGATTGGCAAAACCACGGTATTATGTAAAGATACCCCTGCATTTATCGCCAACCGTATTGGTGTATTCAGCATCATGGCCATTTTTCATGTAATGCAGGATATGGGTCTTACCATACAAGAAGTGGATGCATTGACTGGCCCAGTTAGCGGTCGTCCAAAATCAGCTACCTTCCGTACTGGCGATGTAGTAGGTTTGGATACCCTAGTAAAAGTTGCCGAAAATGCTTACAACGACTGCGTAAACGACGAATCTCGCGACTTGTTCAAGATTCCTTCTTACGTCCAGAAAATGGTTGAGAACAAATGGTTGGGTGATAAAACCGGCCAAGGTTTCTATAAAAAAACCAAAGGTGCCGATGGCAAGAAGTTGATTCTTACCTTGAACCTTAACACACTTGAGTACGAAGATCAGCCCCGCGCTAAGTTTGCTACTATTGAGCAAGCCAAGCAAAGCGACGATTTGAAAGAGCGTCTGAAAGTATTATTTAAAGGCACAGATAAAGCGGGTGATTTCAACCGTGAAATTACTTACCGCCTATCGGCTTATGCAAGTAACCGCGTACCAGAGATTGCCGACGAGATTTACCGTGTTGATGACGCCCTGCGTGCTGGCTTCGGCTGGGAGTTGGGTCCGTTCCAAGCATGGGATGTATTGGGTGTAGCCAAAGTAGTTGAGAAAATGAAAGCTGCTGGCCACAAGCCTGCTGCTTGGGTTGAGGAAATGTTGGCCGCTGGCAAAACCAGTTTCTACGTGGTAGAAAACGGTGTCCGCAAATACTACGACCTACAAAAGAAAGACTATGTTGCTATTCCTGGCCAAGATGCATTTATCCTGTTGGATAACTTGCGCAGCAAAAAGCCAGTTTGGCAAAATACCGGTGCTACCTTGCACGATTTGGGCGACGGTGTATTGAACCTTGAGTTCCATACCAAAATGAACTCATTGGGCAGCGAAGTACTGGAAGGCATCAATAAGGCTATTGACATTGCCGAAAAACAATACCGCGGCTTGGTTATTGCCAACAACGGCCAAAACTTCTCTGCAGGTGCCAACTTGATGATGATTTTCATGCTGGCCATTGAGCAAGAATATGATGAGTTGGATTTCGCTATCCGCCATTTCCAGAATACTGTTGCTCGTATCCGTTTCTCTGATATCCCAGTTGTGGTTGCTCCACACGGTATGACATTAGGCGGCGGTTGCGAAGTAACTATGCACGCCGACCGCGTGGTGGCTGCTGCCGAAACCTATATTGGTTTGGTAGAAGTGGGTGTTGGCTTGTTGCCAGCAGGTGGCGGTACTAAGGAGTTCGCGTTGCGCGCTTCTAAAAGCTTCCGCAAAGGCGATGTGCAGTTAAACCGTATTCAAGATGCGTTTGTGAACATTGCTACTGCCAAGGTTGCAACATCGGCTCACGAAGCTTACCACTTAAATATTCTTCGCGAAGGTCAAGATATAGTAGTAGTAAATGGCGAGCGCCAGATTGCTGAGGCTAAGAAAGAAGTTATCCGCATGGATGAGCGTGGTTACACCCGCCCTATACCTGAAGAGGTTACCGTTCTGGGTCGCAGCGTATTGGCTGGTTTGTATGGTGGATCATACGGTTTCTATTTCGGCAAATATGCTACTGAGCACGACATGAAGATAGCCAACAAAATAGCTTACGTATTGAGCGGCGGCGATTTGAGCGGCGAACAGAAAGTGAGCGAACAGTATTTGTTGGACCTTGAAAGAGAGGCATTCCTTTCTCTTTTAGGTGAACAAAAAACGCTTGAAAGGATTCAAAGTATCCTTAAAACCGGAAGACCATTAAGAAACTAAGATTGGGTAGAAATGACCATCAGTACTTGATACTTGATACTCACTACTTGATACTAAAAACAAAACAATGAGCCAAGAAGCATATATAGTAGCCGGTTACCGCAGTGCGGTAGGTAAGGCTGGCCGCGGTGGTTTTAGACATACCAACCCGGTAGAACTGGCACGTGAGGTGATCGCTCACCTTTTGAAATCGGTTCCAGCGCTCGATCCAACAAGGATTGACGATATTATTGTAGGTAATGCCGTACCAGAAGCCGAGCAAGGTTTGCAAATGGGCCGCTGGGTGGCCGTTCGCTCTCTGCCGATTGAAGTACCAGGCGTAACCGTTAACCGCTACTGCGGTTCGGGCGTGGAGACTATTGCCATGGCTACTGCCAAAATCAAGGCCGGCTTTGCCGACGTGATTATTGCTGGTGGTACCGAAAGCATGAGCCTTGTGCCCACAGTAGGTTACAAAACCGTACCAAACTTTGAGGTAGCTAAAAATACCCCTGAGTATATGTTGGGCATGGGCCACACAGCCGAGAAAATGGCCAGCATCTACGGTATTACCCGCGAAGCAGCCGATGAGTTTTCTTACCAATCGCACCAAAAAGCTTTTAGAGCTATTGAAGGTGGTTTGTTTAAAGACGAAATTGTGCCGATTGAAGTAGAGGAAATTTATGTAGAGAATGGCAAACGCAAAACCAAAAAGTATGTGGTTGACACGGATGAAGGTCCGCGTGCTGATACTTCTGTGGAAGTATTATCCAAACTACGCCCCGCTTTCTCTTTAGGTGGTATTGTAACCGCAGGTAACTCTTCACAAACATCTGATGGTGCCTCTTTCGTATTGGTAATGTCAGAGCGAATGGTAAAGGAGTTGAACTTAGAGCCTATTGCCCGCATGGTAAACTGCGCCTCTGCAGGTGTTGACCCAAGCATTATGGGTATTGGCCCAGTGGCTGCCATTCCGCGCGCTTTGAAACAGGCTGGCATGACCTTGAACCAAATCGACTTGATAGAGTTGAACGAGGCTTTTGCTACACAAGCTTTAAGCGTAATCAAAGAAGCGAACCTTAATCCAGAAATCATTAACGTAAACGGAGGAGCCATTGCATTAGGTCACCCATTAGGTTGCAGCGGTACTAAATTGACCGTTCAATTATTGAACGAGCTACGCCGTCGTAAGCAGAAATACGGTATGGTTACTGCCTGTATTGGTGGTGGACAAGGTATTGCTGGTATTTATGAGTTATTAAACTAAATATAGAGCGCAGCCGACAACCAAAACTGGTCGTCGGCTGTTATTTTTAATACACTAACGAAAATTTTATTAAAAGTAT
>CAIOSU010000083.1 GCA_903861055.1 uncultured bacterium | reverse complement strand
TGCAATATTTTCATACCTTATATGAATTTTGTTAAAGCTTTACATAACTTAGTATTGCTAAACTTCGGCGCGATAGGCAAAAATATTCAATTGCAAATCCATACCTGATTCAATCTTATGCTCTAAAAAAGGAGCCCTCATTAAATACAGGCTTTGCACAAAGTACCTAAACCCAGCACCGCTCAATAAAGCCAGTAGCTCATTTAAACGCTGAGGCTGATTTTCAAATGAATGATACTCTATAAAAGCACTTTTAACCTGTTTCAATGAGGTTTCGGCTTCTATCAATACTTCCAACTCTGCTCCTTCAATATCTAGCTTCAATAAATCTACAGGCCGATTTAAAATACTGGATAGTACAAACGTTTCTACCTGCACCCCGCCTCCTTGAGCCAAATGACCCCCATCTGCCCCATCAGAAGAAAAGTTGAGCGTACCTTTTTCTTTCCAAAGTGCTTTGTTTATTGTTTCAACATCGGTATGGCCCAAACGACTCAGGTTGCCTACCAATGTTTTGTATATGGTTGGGTCTGCTTCAATAGCTGTAATATCACTACCCGGATACAAACGCTTAAAATAGGCCGTGGCCATGCCAATATTGGCTCCTCCATCAATTATCACTGGGGTGCTGTTGTCGGCTTTAAACCTAAATATCTCTGACTTAAAAATATCATAGTACATATTATGAAAGGACAGCGCGTCGGAGTAATCAATGGAAGGCCCTAGTATCGTTGTAGCTCCCATTTTGTAACGAGGCAAGCTTTTTATTCTGTTTAACTCCCTGTACTCTGCCGAAAGTATCTTTTTTGCAAGATGCTGGGCATTTTGGTTAACTGTTGAAAATATGCTCATTAATGGTGTGTATTAAATTCTTAATGTATTTATTGAGAGCCTCTCGCGGCTTTATTGGTGGGTTAAGATAATAATTTTGAACGGTTTTGCGTATTGGCAGAGCATAGATAAACAGCGCAGGGTATAGAACAGAGCCATATTTTTAAAATAATTAGTACCAACCTTTGTTGCTGCATACAAATCGCTTGTGTAGTTACCTATTGGCAAAAGGTATTTTAAATGGATGCCAAACCCAATAAGCGATGACAAAACACGCCGTGCACTTAAAACTAAACAAGCTTTCACGCGAAAATTTAAGATAACACTTTCAAGTGGGGCTAACTTTTCAGCTATTCTTGTTTGCAAATATCGCTTTTTTACAGGCACAAGGTTTACGAAATTGTCGCAGCAACGATTGCAACAACATGATAAAGCAATAAAAACATAGATTAATAGCTGCTCACTAATCAATAATAATGTAATAAGCGCAAAACATTACAGCTGGCTAGCAATACAGTTCTAATCCAAAGGATGAAAAAGCGGAAGAAAAATTTAACCAATTAAAAATGAAAACCCATTAAGTAGACAACTAAATTACCCATGGAAAGCGCAACCCAAAATGGCAGAAAACCTACGTAATGAGATTAATTATCTAATTTTACAAAGACCATTAAGCTTCAAATGAACGAATCTTTTCAAACTCCGATACTGCTGATTATTTTCAACAGGCCCAGCACAACTCAGCTAGTTTTCAACGAATTGAGGAAGCTGCGCCCGACAAAATTGTTTGTTGCCGGAGACGGGCCTAGGCCTGATAAGCTAGGCGAAGCAGAAAAGTGTATGGCAGCTCGGGCAATAATCAACCAAGTTGATTGGCCTTGTGAGGTATTTACTTTTTTTAGGGATGAAAATGTGGGATGCAAGTATGGGCCTTATGGAGGAATGAAATGGTTTTTTGAACAAGTGAATGAAGGCATTATACTAGAAGACGATTGCCTGCCCGTGCCCGAATTTTTTCGCTTTTGCGAGCGTATGTTAACTAAGTACAGAAACGATAGCAGGGTAATGCAAATTTCGGGCAATTGCTTTTTGGATGAGAACTTTAGCGATGGAGACTATTACTTTTCAGAAATTACCCAAACATGGGGTTGGGCCACCTGGAAAAGAGCTTTTGACCTGATGGATATTGAAATGACTAATTGGCCAAGATTTAAAGAAATGGGCTATTTGTCGCATGTGTTCCAACAAGAGCGCTACCGAAATTACTGGTCTGATAACTTTGACAAGGCTCATGCAAGCATACTTAATGATGTTTGGGATTTTTGCTGGTCATTTTCAGTAATGAGTAACAATGGTCTATCAATAGCCCCTAACCAAAATTTGATATCTAATATTGGTTTCGGCAGCGAAGGTACCCACACGCTGGAAGAGAACCATCTTTCGAATTTGCCGGCGGATAACAAACCTATCGTAAAAGATCCAACATTTGTATATCCTGCTAAGGAAGCTGTTGCGCCACTTATGGAAGCCGCGTTTCTTTGCTGGGAACCTCCCTTCCACAGAAAAGTTATTAATAAGGTAAAACAGCTGCTAATTTACCGACCGAAAGAAAGCTAAATTGGGTTTAGCCAAATTGGTGTTTTTCAGCTCAAGCGTTTACTATGCCTACAAAACGCCTTGCAACAGCGGCTGGACTATAATGCTCAAGTGCCCATTGGCGCCCTTGCTGCGCAATTCGTTTTATCCCTTCGTCGCCCAACTGGTTTATTTGCTCGGCGGTGGCGGCAAAATCAAAATCCCTTACCGCTATATAATGCTTTCCTGCCTCAGGCATTACTGGTAAGGTAATACCAAATTGGCTGCAATCAGAAAATACTGGGCAAGTATTGCTAGCAAAGCTTTCCCACAGCCTCCAACTGTCATATTGAATAAGCGTGTAGTGTTTTGCAGGTATATTTGCACCATACAAGACCTTTAAAAACTCGCGCTTTAACTTACCTACCACCTGTATTGGTAGGTTTAAAGGCAAAGGTGGTATAACCGGAGTGCCTCCGAAAGACAAATTAAGCAGAGAGCTATTGAGCTGTACAAAATACTCAGGATCGTAACGGCGACCCGTTTGCGACCATAACGATAATGGATCGTCGGTAATAGAAAGTGGCGGCTGCTCGCTTTCGAAATGGTAGATATCAAACTGCTTAGCCAACAAGGGTACCAATCTTTCATTGCTAAGTTTACGTATGTCGTGCAGTTTACGGTAACTAATCATTACCCGCTGTTGCAATGGCGCATCTAAAGAGCTGCTAATACTATCGATAATATTGTTGGTCAACCCAAAGGCCCAAGGCTTCACATTGTTGCGATAATGCATTTTGGGATTATAGTGAGTACGCAGAATAACATTAAACTGCTTAAACCTGTCATCTAGGGCTGGGGTAAACAAACGATCGTTATGGTCGATAAGTACATTTATCTTTGTATAGTCAACTTCCTTTAAAGCTGCTTCTTTTTCGACTTGCGACTCCGCCAATTCTTCGGAAAGTTTTTGATCGTTTCTTACTTTTTCTATGGAGGCGGCCACTTCATTCGGGTCCGCGCTGACTTCTGCCTTGATCCAGAAGGATTTGCCATCCCAATTTTCTGCGATAATATTTGTTTGCACAACACCTGCGGAAATGGTTTTGATTTCATCCTTCTCGATT
>CAIOSU010000082.1 GCA_903861055.1 uncultured bacterium | reverse complement strand
CTACTTTTATATGGGACCAGACCCTCATCAACCCATCGGCATTTGTAAATGTAGACAACCTGCATATGACTCTTGCATTGGCTGCTATCGGCGAAGGGTGGGGAAGTGCAACCCTCAATAACATGATGACCATAGCCGAAAGCAACCGCTGGTATGCATACCCGCTATTGTACATCGCCCTTCGCGACACCAATGCGGTAACCAACTACGCGCAGCATAAGCAGCTCATGCACTTCTGGTCCGATTCGATGTTGAATGAAGCTCCCGTTACTGGGCCGCTCTCTACTTATCCCAATCAAAATGGTCATGGTTATGGGGTAAATAATCGTTTTATACGCCCCAGGGCCAATCATTACGCGGGTATTAATGCTAATGAAGAGGGCCACCAATGGAATGGCTTAGACTATATGTTGCTGCACAACCTGCAACTGATAGTTGACCCCAATAAATGGCCATTTGAGGATACCACTGGTATTGCCACTTTGCCAATTATTGAGGCCACGTTATACCCCAACCCAGCCAGCCACACGGTATTGATTGCAACCAATACCAACACGCTCATAACCGTTCAGTTGTTCGATTTGGCAGGCAAAGAACTGTTGGTAAAAGTACTGGAGAGCGGACGTGGCGAGTTGCTGTTGAATCAATTAGATTCAGGAACCTATATGGTAAGGATAACCAATAACCAAGGGCAGCAAACTACTCAAAGGCTCATGCTTTTGGGTCAGTAATAGTTTCTATTAGCACGGCAACTACTTGCAGCGGTTATATAAAATAAAAGAGACGCCCTGCTACGGTGCGCCTCTTTGCCAACAACTGCTTAATTTAACTGTATTGAAGAAACTCTAGTGATTGCTTTTGGCTGCATGATTGATGCCAAACATGGTATACAATGGGCACCAACCTAGCACGCCAGTAAGGAAGAAAGGCAAGCCTAACAACATAATGGGTAATGAGTGCAACAATCCACCAGTAATTACTACTATCATCATTAAAAAGTAGCGAAGTAATACTTCCTTATAGCTCAAGTTATAATCCATGTCTTTCGTTTTTAAGTACAATACAAAGTACGTAAGACTGGAGGTGGTAGTTAATGACGGTGGTTACCATCAAAGCTGACTTTAGTCAATGTGTATTTTTGATGGACAATGTACGAGGTACAAAGTAAAATGGGAAAATATCATGCTTGAATTGGGATTTTTAGTAGCGAGGGAACTTATAATTCAAGATGCAATTTTCCTTAGGTAAATCGTAAATCGTAAATCGTAAATCGTTTATTCCCTTACAAAAGGGTTGCCCCGTTTTTCTCTGCCAATGGTGGTATGTGGGCCATGGCCGCTGTATACTTTAACCTCGTCGGGCAAAGTATATAGTTGGATGCGTATGCTCTCTGCCAGCGTATCAAAATTGCCCCCGGGCAAATCGGTGCGGCCAATGCTGCCGTTAAACAACACATCGCCGCTTATAAGCAACTGCTGTGTTGCGTAGTAAAAAGAAATGCTGCCAGGCGAGTGGCCCGGCGTAAAGAGCACTGTAAATTCGTGCTCACCGATACTAAAGGTATCGCCCGCATCCAGAAAAAAATCGGGGCTTGGAGGGGTGTTTACGGGTACTCCGTACATTTGCCCTACCCGCACCGTCGATTCTAAAACAGGTATTTCGTTGCGGTGCATATACATGGGTATGTTCCAGGTGTTTTTAACAAATTGGCAACCCAGCACATGGTCAATATGGGCATGGGTAAGTATTATTTTGGCAGGCTTCAACCCTTTCGATTCAATAAAATGCCTAAACTCTTGTTCTTCAGCGGGGTTGCTGCACCCAGGGTCAATTATCAAGCATTCTTTGCTTTTATCAAACAGCACGTACGTGTTTTCTTGAAAAGGATTAAAAGTAAAACTTGCCAGTTCTAGCGCCATAAATGTCGTTTTATTTCGTTATTGTGTATATCTTTAGTTATTAAACCGATTGCGTTCGGTGTAATGGTTGTCAAGTACATCGGTTTGCCAAACTTGCAAAAGGCCTCTTGCGGTGCACAATGGCAAACTTAACTATTAACCATTAAACTGATACGCAAATGGTTAAACAAAAACCGTTGTCCGATAAATAGATTAGCCGATATATTTTGGGGTTTGGTGAGCGCAGCATTGTTGTTCTCAGGGGTTTTGTTATGCCCTAACCAAGCCGTTGCGCAAGGCACTACCCAAACCTTTGGCCAAAATAGGGTTCAGTATAAAACCTTTGAGTGGTCGTTTTTTGAGTCGGAGCACTTTACCACATACTTTTACCTCGGTGGGCAAGATTTGGGCAAATACACCATAGTATATGCCGAAAAAACGCTGGAGGAAATAGAGAAGAAAATGGAGTTTAGGGTAAATAACCCTATTGAGATATTGGTTTATAACGACCTGTCAGACCTAAACCAAACCAATATTGGTATCGGGCTTGAACTCAACAACCCCGGTGGCCTTACCAAAATTATAGCCAACAAGATATTTATTCATTTCGATGGCAACCACGAGCACCTTGAAATGCAGATAAGGCGCGGGGTGGCGCAGGTAATGATACAGCACATGTTGTTTGGTACCAACTTTCAGGAAGTACTGCAAAATGCCGTGATGCTCTCGTTGCCCGAGTGGTTTACCTACGGCTTGGCAGCACACATTGGCCAAGACTGGAGCACCGCCAACCAAGAAAAACTTCGGGAGGGTATACTATCAGGCCGATTGAAAAAGCTAAACAAACTAAAACCTGAGGATAAGAAATTTGTGGGATATGCCCTTTGGCATTATGTGGAAGAAAAGTATGGTGCGGCCGCAGTGCCCAACCTAATTTATCTTACTCGTATCAATCGTAGTTTGGAGAGTGGTTTTCTGTTTGTTTTAGGCGGCTCCGTTGACGACGTGTATAGCGATTGGTACGAAACCATGTATGCCCGCTTTAAAGATGAGGCAGAAATGCGCGAAGAACCAGCCGATTCGAGCATGGTGCAACGTAAGAAAACCTGGCCTAAACGCGAAACTTATCAATTAAAGCTCAGCAAAGATGGTAAGCAAGTGGCCTTTGTAACCAATGTAATGGGGCAGTTTAGGGTGCATGTTCAAGAGTTATCGGGCACCGGTGCCCACCGTGTTTTAAAGGGTGGCATTAAAACCACCACGTTGGTTACCGATTATGGCTATCCGCTAATTGCATGGTCGCCTGATAATACCACGTTGGCCATAATTTACGAGCGCCGCGATAAGCTAAAAATGGTGCTGTATGACAGCAAAACAGGTAAGAAAGAGAAACGGGCAGTTACCAAGTTTCAGCAAGTGCATGATTTTCAGTTTACCAACAACCCACAAACCTTGGTGATATCGGCTGTAAACCGCGGGCAAACCGATATTTACTTGTACAACCTTACCAATACCACCACTACCCAAATAACCGACGACTACTTTGATGACATAAACCCTGCCTATGTAGAAGCGGCCGGCAGAAGTGGCATTATTTTTAGTAGCAACCGCACCAACGATACGCTTACCAAAGAAGCATTTGATACCACGTTGCTGGGTAAAAACTTCGATTTGTTTTTTTATGGGTTGGATGTAACCAGCAATGTGCTGGGTAGGGTTACTTACACCGAGTATGCCGATGAGCGCCAGCCCATGCAGTATAATGATAGCCTTTATACTTTCTTGAGCGATAAAAACGGCATTAGCAATCGGTACGTGGGTACCTTGGATAAAATATTTTTGAGGAACGATACGGTGGTATACTTTACCGATTCGGTGGTAACCAACCCTAAGTGGAGCGTGCAGGTAAGGCAAACCGAGCCTAATAATGGAATTGATTCGGTAACCATTAGCCCTGTTTACCGAGTGGTTGGGCTTACATTTGCCAATAGCAACTACAGCAAATCGATACTGGAGCACGATGTAGCACCCGAGGTAGGTAGAAGCATAGAGCTTTTTAAAGAAAAAGGTAAGTACCAGTTTCATACCGCTGTGCTTGATGAAATGCCGACTAAACCATTGGCTCCAAAACTGAAGAACACGGAGTTCATGGATTGGTATATGCTGCGCGAGGAGGCCAAGAAAAAACAATTGACCACGAAGCCAAGCGCTACCGATGTGAAAGGCCTAAATACCACGTCAACTAATTCGCTTACCAATGAGGGTGCGGTGGCGAATGAAGAAGTAAACTCAGCGGTAGATACCACACCAACTGGCCCACCTTTTTATCAGAATGACTTTAACACCGCACCCGATGTGGCCGTGGAGGGTTACTTTGGCGAAATTGGTTACAATGAAGATGGAACGGTTGATACTAGCGCCACAGCATTTATATCAGAGCCTATTTTCCAGTTTACCAAGGTGCAGCCATATAGGGTAAAGTTCTCGCAAGACTATATTCTGTCGCAAGTGGATAATAGTTTGATAATGACACGCTATCAGCAGTATATACCGGGCACACCAGTGTTTAGTAACCCCGCTTTAAGTGCTACTATCAATTTAGGTATCGGCGATTTGATGGAAGACCATAAAATTACGGGTGGTTTCCGTTTGCCTTTTAACTTTCAGGGCTCTGAGTATTTTATTGCTTACGAAAATCTACGGAAGCGATTGGATAAAAAGGTGATGTACTACCGCAGAACCAGCAAACAAACTTTTGACAATAGCCAAACACTTCCGTTTATCAATGTTTCGGCACCAGCGGGTCGCCCTGCCAGCTTGCCGATTGAGGCCAAAATTAGGACCAATTATTTTGAGACAACCTACACCTACCCAATTGATGTAACCAAGAGCATTCGTTGGGCATTTGCTTACCGAAACGATAACTACGTGTACCAAGCAAATGATAGGTTTACGCTTGAGCTACCCAACTATAGCGAAAACTGGCTTTTTGCCCGGTTGGAGTATGTAGAAGACCATACCGTGCAAGTGGCACAAAACATTTTAAATGGAGTGCGCCTTAAAGTGTGGGCCGAAATACATAAACAGTTCACTATTGAGCCTGATACTATTTTCAATAACTTGAAATTGAAACTGCCTAATTTTGACAATAGCTACTTTGGGGTGGTTGCGGCCGATTTTAGATATTACCAGAAAATACACAAAACCTTAACTTGGGCCAATAGGGTTTCGGTGGGCCACTCATATGGCACACGCCCCTTATTATACTACCTTGGTGGGGTTGATAGCTGGATAGCTCCACAATTTGATCAAGGTACGCAGGTAAACCAAGAGATAAATTGGGCCTACCAAACCACCGTAACCAATATGCGTGGTTTTAACCAAAATGCACGAAACGGAAACAGCTATGCCGTGCTGAACAGCGAAATCCGTTGGCCGGTATTTCAGTACCTCCTAAAGAAAAACATTCGCTCCGATTTTGTTCGCAATTTTATGATTGTGGGCTTTACTGATATTGGCAGCGCTTGGGTAGGCATCAACCCGTTTGATGACGAGAATCCGCAGTTTTCGGAAACCATAGGACAAGAGCCTGTAACTATAAAGGTAGACTACTATCGCAATCCGTTAGTTGTGGGGTATGGATTTGGCATGCGCTCAACCTTGTTGGGCTATTACCTGCGCTTTGATGTGGCTTGGGGTAACGATAGCGGCGTAACCACTGGTCCTAAATACTACTTTTCCCTTACTACCGATTTTTAATCGTGTAATTACTAGGTCATGTTTGCAGACTACCTTACCTATACTGATACCCCAATCGGTCGTTTGCAAATAAGGGCCAGCGATGAAGGCTTAACGGTGGTTAAATTCATAGAGCCAGATAGCACAGTATTGCCAGAAAATAAACCCCAGCACCCAACGCTGCAAGCTGCCATTAAACAACTTCAGGAATACTTTGATAGTGAAAGGAAGGTGTTTGACCTACCCCTTGCACCAGCCGGAACCGAGTTTCAGCAAAAGGTTTGGCAAGCATTAGCAGGCATACCTTGGGGTGCAACTATCAGTTATTTAAAGATAGCCGAGCAGTTGGGATCTAAGCTTACTATTAGGGCCGTAGGTGGCGCTAATGGCAAAAACCCTATAGCCATTATTATACCCTGCCACCGGGTAATTGGTGCCGATGGTAAACTAACAGGCTATGCTGGCGGCTTATGGCGCAAACAGTGGCTACTGAAGCATGAAGGTCAGGCAAGTCAGCAGCTGAAGATGGATTTTAGATAAAGGCTAGTAGCGTGCTCCCTCAGATGGCTAGGTTAGCCTTTGCTATCCTTGTCATAAACCAGCTTTTCGAGTATAGAGGTGATAATGGCAAGTATAAGGCTGCCGATAAGTGCCCACCAGAAGCCGTTGACATTAAAGCTATCCATTAACTTGCCTGCCAGCATCAATATCAATGCATCTATAACGATAAGGAACAAACCCAAGGTAAACACCGTGATGGGAATGGTGAGTATAACCAATATCGGTTTCAAGAAGGTATTGAGCAAGCCTAAAACAATGGCAACCAGTATAGCCGACCAGTAACCAACCACTTGTATGTGTGGGTCGAGTAAATTGGCCATGGCATACACCGCCAAACCGTTCAGCAAAAGTTTAATAAGCAATTTCATATTGTAGCAGTTAAATCTTTCTAAGGTTAAATTCTGTCTTTCGGTTCAAAATTAGGTATTTCCCATACATCGCCCCAAAGGCTTTGTCCGCCATCAATATACATGGTTTGGCCAGTAATGTAGTTTGATAGCGGCGATGATAGGAACAACGCCAAATGACCAACTTCCTCCGTTCCGCCTAGGCGCTTCATCGGTATTTTCGCCTCAATGCCTTTAAGTAGTTCAGGCGGGTATTGGTCAAGGCCAGTACTTAAAATAATACCCGGCGCAATAGCATTGATGCGGATGTGGTATGGTGCCCACTCTATGGCCAAGGTTTTGGTAAGATTGTCTACTCCCGCTCTAGCGGCCCCAGTATGTGCCATGCCTGGAAACCCGCGCACTATGTTGGCAATAATATTTACGATAATGCCATCCTTTTGGGGCATGAAAAACTCCATGGCAAATGTTTGGCTCATGAGCCAAGTGCCTGTAAGATTGGTCTCAATTACGGCGTTCCAGCCCTTAGGCGCAATCAGTTCAGCAGCCGAAGGAAATTGCCCACCGGCATTGTTTACCAAGATATCCAACCGGCCGCTTTGCTCTTTTATTTGCTTGGCTGCTACCTGAATTGATTCAACATCACGAATGTTCAACTCCAATACTCGGCAGTCGCCTATTGGGCTGAGCTCCTTCAGGGCATTCTCTAGTTTTTCTAGTTTACGCGATGCTATATACACCGTAGCACCAAGTTGTAGGTATTGCTTGGCAATAGCCTTGCCAATACCGCTACCGCCACCAGTAACTAAAACTACTTTGCCTGCAAAAAGATTGGGTTGATACATGTGCTAGTATGGTTTGTATTACTCGAAGATAAAAAGAATTGTTACGGGTTGCGAGTTGCCGCCATAAAACGAAACGGCCCCGCATAAGCAGGGCCGTTTCATATTTCTCATTTCTTATTTCACATCTATCAAAGCGCTTGCTCGTAAAGGCTTAAGAAGTCTTCGCGGCTAACGGGCTTAGGGTTGTTGGGGTGGCAGAAATCGGCCAAAGCCAAATCGGCCAATTGCTCCAAATGCGCTGCTTTCACGCCTTGGCTGCTCAATTTGCGAGGAATACCAACTTGGTCGTTTAGGCTAAACAGGTGGTCGATAACTGCTTCACCAGATAAGGTTTCAAGCCCAAGCGCATGTGCCATGGCTGCAAATCGTTCTTCCTGACCTGCTATATTAAACTCCATGCCATAAGGTATCATCAAGGCATTGGCTAGGCCGTGGTGCATATCCAGTAGCGTCGATAGCGGATGCGCCAACGAGTGTACTACGCCCAAACCTTTCTGGAAAGCTACAGCCCCCATCAAAGATGCCAACATCATATCGGCACGGCTCTGTGGGTCGGGGTTTTTAACCGCTTTTACCAACGATTTGGCAATCAATTTAATCCCTTCCAACGCAATACCATCGGCCATTGGGTGGTAGTTTTTGGCTATATAAGCCTCCATATTGTGGGTCAGTGCATCCATGCCCGTAGCAGCAGTTACAGCTGGGGGCAAGTCGTAGGTCAATTCTGGGTCGGCGAATACACGCTTGGCCAACAATGATGGGGCAAACAAAATGCGCTTACGGTGGGTATCGTCTTCAGAAATGATAGCACTGCGGCCTACTTCGCTACCCGTGCCACTAGTGGTAGGTATAGTAACAAAATGCGGAATGGGGTTGGTTACATAAACGTCGCCGCCAATTAAATCGTCATATACAAACAAATCTTCGCGGTGATTGATGCGCAAAGCAATAGCACGAGAAACATCCAATGCCGCACCACCGCCAATACCTACAATGCTATCGCAACCTTCCTGCTCATAAACATCACCACCAGCCAATACATCGCTTTTTACTGGGTTTTTGTGAATGTCTTTGAATACTACTGGCTTTAGACCCTGTGCTTCTAATTGTGCCAATATTTTGGCAAAAAAGGGCAAGCTGGCCACCAGCGGGTCGGTTGATACCAACGGACGCTTTAAACCTTGCGAAACCAAATATGGGCCCAACTCGGACACAGCACCAGCACCAAAACGGATTACGGTAGGAAAATTGAATTGACTGATCATTATAGAATGTTTTTGCGTGTGTAAAGTTAGGCTACTGCTATGTTAGTTGTATGCTAAGGGCTGTTTTTAAGGTGTTTTTTGACCAGCACATTCTTTGTTTACCTTTTTCTATTGTTACTCATCGAAATGGCTTACTTCATCGTTGCTCTTTCAATTCCACTTCACTTCACCTCTTCATAATCAATATAATCACCATCGTCTTTTTGCGACTTTTTGGTGATGGTTATGTCGGGTTGCCTTTGGCGATGCTGTTGCTCTTGGTGGTATATTTGCTCTTGGCGCAGGCGTTCCTGCTCCCGCATCCGGTCGTGGGTAATTTGCATATTGTACCGCGCCAAAATGCGCAGTATCAGTATCACGATGATTATGGTAAGGACTACTTTCAACGATTATAGTTACGGGTGTAATAAGTACGAGGTACGAAGTACGAATTACGATTGAGGAATGAATTTATTGCAATCGTAATTCGTACTTCGTAAATCGTACATCAAAAATTTATTTGCTCAAATACATCGATTTTTCGCTGTACAATTTACGGAAGTACTCATCTTTGGTATCGGTAATAAACCTGATGGCCTCGCCCGTCGATTTCATTTCTGGACCAAGCTCCTTGGTTATCTCCGGGAACTTGTTGAAAGAGAACACAGGCTCCTTAATGGCGTATCCGGTCAGTTTCGGCTCTATGGTAAAGTCCTTGATCTTGTTGGCACCAATCATTACTTTGGTAGCAATGTTCAAGAACGGTACTTGATAAGCCTTGGCTATAAACGGCGTGGTGCGGCTGGCGCGTGGGTTGGCCTCGATAACGTATACCTCAGTGCCTTTAATGGCAAACTGGATGTTTATCAAGCCTCGTATATCCAATGCCTTGGCTATTTTATACGTGTACTCTTTCATTTTTTCAATCACCTCATCGGCTAGGTTAAACGGTGGCAATACCGCGCTACTATCTCCCGAATGAATGCCCGCTGGCTCAATGTGCTCCATAATACCCATAATAAGCACCTCGTCGCCATCGCAAATAGCGTCAATCTCGGCTTCCATGGCACGGTCAAGGAAATGGTCAATCAATATACGGTTGCCTGGCAAGTGTTTCAACAACTTCAATACATCGCGCTCCAGTTCCTCGTCGTTGATAACGATACTCATGCGCTGACCACCTAGTACATAACTTGGGCGCACCAAAACCGGGAAACCAACTTCTTTGGCAACGGCTATGGCATCTTCAACGGTATTGGCTACCCCGTAACGTGGGTAAGGTATATCAAGTTCTTTCAACTTGTCGCTAAACAAGCCACGGTCTTCGGCAAGGTCCATGTTGTGGTAGCTGGTGCCAATAATTTTAATACCGAACTCGTGTAGCTTTTCTGCTAGTTTCAAGGCGGTTTGGCCACCCAACTGCACCACTACGCCTTCTGGCTTCTCATGGTCAATCAGTTCGCGCAAATGCTCCCAAAATACTGGTTCAAAGTATAGTTTGTCTGCAATATCAAAGTCCGTTGATACGGTCTCGGGGTTGCAGTTCATCATGATGGTTTCGTAGCCTAGTTCTTTCAATGCCAACACGCCGTGCACGCAGCAGTAGTCAAATTCAATACCCTGGCCAATTCGGTTAGGGCCGCTACCTAGCACTATCACTTTCTTTTTATCGCTTACCGGGCTTTCGTTCTCTTGGTCGAAGGTACTGTAGTAGTAAGGCGTTTTGGCTTCAAACTCCGCAGAGCAGGTATCCACCATTTTGTAAACTCGCTTAATACCCAACTTGTGGCGGTGGTCGTAAATCTCATCTTCGGTTACGTTGCGCAACAAGAAAGATAGCTGCCCATCGCTATAGCCCATTTTCTTGGCGCGTATTAGTAGCTCATCTGGGAAAGTAGCCAAGCTGCTGTGCTTGCTTATCTCTACTTCAATTTCTACTAGTTTTTGTATTTGAAGTATAAACCAGCGGTCTATTTTGGTAATATTTACGATGGTTTTCACAGGCACGCCCATGCTCAAGGCATCCTTGATCAAGAACAGGCGATTGTCGCTGGCTTTTTCCAATCCGGCAACAATATCCTCCAAGCGCGTCCACATTTTTTCGTCGGCACCAAGGCCCAAGCGGTTGTTTTCCAAGCTTTGGCAAGCCTTCTGCAAGGCCTCGATAAAGCTACGGCCAATGGCCATTACTTCGCCCACCGATTTCATTTGCAGGCCCAAGGTAGTATCGCAGCCTTTAAATTTATCAAAGTTCCAGCGTGGTACTTTTACGATTACATAATCCAGCGCCGGCTCAAACATAGCCGAAGTGGTTTTGGTAATCTGGTTTTCCAGTTCATCCAAGTTATAACCGATGGCCAATTTGGCCGCTATTTTCGCAATTGGGTAACCTGTTGCTTTACTTGCCAATGCCGAAGAGCGCGATACGCGTGGGTTTATTTCTACGGCAATAATCTCCTCGGTTATAGGGTTGATGGCAAACTGCACGTTGCAACCGCCCGCAAACTTGCCCATGGCGCGCATAATGCGTTGTGCCAATATGCGCATGCGCTGGTAGGTAGCATCGCTAAGGGTCATGGCCGGGGCCACGGTTATGCTGTCTCCCGTGTGGATGCCCATCGGGTCAAAATTCTCTACGGTACAGATAATCACAATATTGTCGTTGCTGTCGCGCAACAACTCCAACTCAAACTCCTTCCAACCGATAACGGCCTGCTCTACCAATACCTCGTGGGTAGGCGATGCGTTTAGGCCACGCGATAGTTTCTCGTCGAGTTCTTCTTTATTGTGTACAAAGCCGCCACCGTAGCCGCCTAGCGTGTAGCTTGGGCGAATCACCAATGGATAGCCAATTTCTTGTGCTATTTCTTTACCTTCCAAAAATGAGTTGGCTGTTTTGCTCTTAGCCACTCCTATACCCATTTCAATCATCAGCTTACGGAAGGTCTCGCGGTTTTCAGCACGGTCCACGGCTTCCATATCCACGCCTATTGAGCGAACGTTATATTCGTCCCAAAGGCCAATTTCGCTGGCTTCTTTGTATAGGTTAAGGGCTGTTTGGCCACCCATGGTAGGCAGCACGGCATCAATTTGGCGCTCTTTCAGTATTTTCTCCAGGCTCTGCACCGTAAGCGGCCACAAGTATATATGGTCGGCCGTCATCGGGTCGGTCATTATAGTGGCTGGGTTGCTGTTGATGAGGCTTACCTCAATGCCTTCTTCGCGAAGGGAGCGGGACGCTTGGGTACCTGAATAATCGAACTCGCAAGCTTGGCCAATGATAATAGGGCCACTGCCGATGATGAGTACTGACTTGATACTGGTGTCTTTGGGCATAGTGCTGTAAGCTGTTTCCCGCTATGCGGAAGGGTGGTCAGAACGGTTCAAATAAACTGGCGCAAAGTTAGGTCTTTTGCCCCAAAAGTGACGGGCGAATTTGAAAAATAGTGGTTCGGATATGTTAAAATTTACGTGTTGCTTATGATAGTTGCATTTGCACCACACCACCCAAGCAACGTTGTAAACCTTTTATATATCTTTAGGATATGAAAGGCGTTTTGATAATCCTATTTTCGATGTGCGTGGCGGTGTGCTTTGGGCAGCTGAAGCATGATGCTAATTGGGTGTTTGGTATTGATGCTGGAATTAGTTTTACCGATACTGGTGTTTTGAAAAAAGAATGGTACTGTAAAAATCATGAAATTTCAGCAAGCTATTCTGACACCAATGGTAAATTACTATTCTATCTTTCAAATGACACTTTAAATAATGACTTTGGGCTAATTGATATAATAGGAATAAATAACTTGGTAATTGATAACGGGGAAAATATTCTTTCCTACTCTTCCAACACTATTGGAGCAGCTTTCCTGCCCTACTCAGAAAATAAAAATGAGATTTACTTATTCCACACT
>CAIOSU010000081.1 GCA_903861055.1 uncultured bacterium | reverse complement strand
TCCCGTTGCAAAATCCACTTTGGGCAGAAAATCGCTTGCGGTAATGTTGGTTTTGGCAGGGGCGTAAATGGGGTTAAAGTTGCTTACGCTGGCGCAAGCCAACACGCTGCCGGCGTTGAGCAGGGTAATGGGTGCATAGGTGGCACCGGTGGGCACCGTAACGGTAACACTGGTAGCGCTGGCTGCCGTTACCGTGCCCCGGGTAGCCCCGAAAAACACCACATTGTTGGCGGCAGTGGCATTAAAGCCCGTGCCTGTTAGGGTAACCACATCGCCCGGCTTGGCAACGGCAGGAGTAAAGGAAGTGATGCGGGGCGCCTGAGCAAAACCGACGGCACAAGTGGCCAACAATAAAAGAGATAGTATGAAGCGTTTCATAAGATTCGGCACTTTATTTGAGGGTTTGCTCGAAATTAATTATCACAACTAAAATAAAAAATAAGCATATATACTTATCTGGTTGGCCGGGTGATGGGGTAGGGGTAGTGATTTTAATGCAGCAGCCTGCTTTTTGCAAATTATAGCTATGTGCAATCAACCCGCAGCCTAAATAGCTCCTTTTTTGAGGCAATATTAAATACTCAATCGAAAACTTGGCTGTTAGATAAATTGGCGGAGCGGTGAGGTTATTTATCGGTAGGCTCGTAATACGGGTACACATCGCCCGCTGGGGTATAACAGCCATTTTCCAACTCTTCGAAATGTGTAAACAACTGTTTAAACCAATAAAACGCGGGCCTATTGAGGCGCTTTAACAGCTCCGCTATATCAGCATCTCGCTCGGCTAACTCGTCCATACAAGTAGTGCCAATGGCTATTTTGCCTGTTGCGCTGCCCAGCCCGGGCAATTTGGTGGCCAATCGGTTGGCATCATTCAAGGCCCAATAGTCGCTTTCATCCCAAATGCTATCTGCCCCTGGGCCCATGGGCAATAGGCTGGGGAAATCGCTCCAGGCCTCAATAAACGTTATTTCGCCCGCATCGTTAAAGGTAAACTCCTCGTAAATGGGGCAGGTCATGCCGCTGTAGTTAAACACCACATGACAACGGCAAAAAGGCTGCACGGCAAAGAAGCGACAATCAAGCTTATCGTATGCCGTTGGGGTTAGCTTTAGCATGGGGTCGGTAACCAATACCATGTTTTTTTTGTAGCCAGTGAGCAATAGCCAAGGCTCCCACTCCCAACGAATTGCCAGTTGAGAATAGTTGGGCTGCACCCAAATAGGCACATCCGATTGCATGGTTTGGAAATACTTTACGCCTTGCTCAATGTAGTATTCGGGGGCAAACTTGGGTGTTAATGCTGTAGCCAATGCCCCGTTTTCGGCGCAATCATCTTTGCGCTTATCTAAAGACGCATAGCCCCCCACGCCCAATAGAACCAGCACCAATAGGCAAACTATTTTTGCAACGCTCCTCATATATCAATGGTTGCAAAAATAACATTTTTTTAGCGAACTAGGTCATTAACATCTTCCCCTTTTTTTAACTTAACTATAGGTGTAACAGTACTTTTGAAGTATCCCTTCGCTTTTGGGCTAATGGTTGACTGATTTTTTACATCCGATTTAAAAAACAATACCAAAGCAACCAACGCCAGTAACGCTAAAGCATTGCTTGTGCTTTGGTGTTATACTCTTAAAGAATCTGTTTGTTGTGGAAATAGCGTTTACGACCACTTTTGCCAACTTGTTTTGGCTACCCACTCATGGTGCCTCAATTACCAAACAGCTTATGCACCCAGACTCAACTTGCTTGCTTTGGCTACAATAAATTACGCTTTATGAACACCAAAAGGGAAGTGTTTTTGCAGCACAACTGCTAATCAAAAATCGCAAATCACCTTAACAGCGTTCATATACCACCGCAGCACCCTGGCCCACACCAATGCACATGGTGGCCAATCCGTAGCGAACTTGGCGCTTCTTCATCTCGTGTATCAAAGTAGCCGTTATGCGGGCGCCTGAGCAGCCCAGCGGGTGACCAAGGGCGATGGCACCGCCATTTACGTTCACTATTTCGGGGTTAAGTCCTAAACCTTGTATGCACGCCAATGATTGCGATGCAAATGCCTCGTTAAGCTCTACCAAACCAAGGTCGTTAACCGTTAATCCGGCACGCTTTAGTGCTTTTTGGCTGGCTGGTATGGGGCCAACGCCCATTACCGATGGGTGCACACCTGCCACGCCCATTGATACTACCCGTGCCAACGGGGTTAAGTTAAGGCGTGTCAACATTTCCTCGCTAACCACCAACATGGCTGCAGCCCCATCGTTTATACCCGAAGCGTTGCCAGCCGTAACGCTTCCATCTTTCTTAAAGGCAGGTTTTAAGCTTGCCAGTTGCTCCAACGTGCTCAATCGTGGGTGCTCGTCGGTATCTACTATTATTGGGTCGCCTTTGCGCTGAGGTAAGCTTACTGGGGCCATTTCTGCCTTAAACCTACCCGCTTCATGGGCAGCTTGGTACTTCAATTGGCTATTGCGGGCAAACTCGTCTTGCGCCTCTCGGCTAATTTTCCATTGGTCGGCTACGTTTTCGGCAGTTTCGCCCATGCTGTATGGGTAGTATAGTGCCGAAAGTGCACTGTTCACAAATCGCCAACCGAGGGTAGTATCATAGGTTTCAGGTAAGCGACCAAAGGCCGTATCGCTCTTAGCCATTACAAACGGAGCGCGGCTCATGCTCTCTACACCGCCGGCAATATAGGCCTCGCCATCTCCGTTCAAAATAGCTCGGCTCGAGTCCATCACCGCTTGCAAGCCCGATGCACAAAGCCTGTTTACGGTTACTCCACCCACTTCAATGGGCAAGCCAGCCAATAGCAAGGCCATGCGGGCCACGTTGCGGTTGTCTTCGCCAGCTTGGTTGGCAGCACCCAGCACCACATCTTCCAAAAGCTTCGGGTCGAAGTTGGGGTTGCGTTCCATTAAGTACTTAATGGCCTGTGCGGCCAAATCATCGGGGCGCACACTGCTCAGCGCACCGGCATATTTACCAATGGGGGTGCGCACGGCATCAACTATATAAGCGGCTTTCGTCATAACGCGGGTTGTTTTTTAATTACAACAAAAGTAACTCCAATAATACAATTTGGCCTAAGGTTTATTTACTTTGCAGCATTGTTTACCCCGAAACCCAGTGCTGTTATGATACAACGCATCCAATCTGTTTATTTATTTCTGGCACTTTTGGCATTGGGCGGGTTGTTTTCTAGGTTGCCATTAATTACACTGAATGGCAGCGCGGCAAACGATACCTTGCACGTTATAGAACAGCTATTTATAGGTCTATCTGCCTTTATTACCTTGTTTAGTATCTTTTTGTATACCAACCGCAAACGCCAAATGATGGCCGTGAAAGGTGCAATATTGCTAACGGTTATTGCTTTGTTTGCCATTGCTGGCGATTATTTTACTTCTATGGGCAAAGAACCCGAAGGCTTGAATGTAGACCCTTTTGTGGTAATTGGCACCGTAGCTTTAATACTACAGATATTGGGCCACCGCGGAATAGCTGCCGATGAAAAACTAGTTCGCCAAGCAGATAGGTTGCGGTAAGCAACTTTAAGCTTCCTACTGTTTGTATGCTTATCTTTTATTCAATAGTCATACAACCACTTGACCCAACTTTGCATCTTATGAAGTAGTGCGGCAATTGTTTAATTTTGCTGTACATGCTATTACCATGTACCTTATGAAAGCCTTTTTGATAGGTTTGGTTGCCGTTGTGCTTTTTTCCACTTCGTGTACTAAAACCCCCACCATAAATGACGAGAGCGATGTTTTTCGCCAAAAGCTGCTAGATGCAAATAATGCATTTAGTATCGAGTTGTTGCAACAAACCCACCTCGAAAACGACTCAGCAAATCTGGTACTTTCGCCACTGAGCCTTACCGTAGGCCTTAGTGTGCTTGCCAATGGTGCCGAAGGTGCTACCCGTGAGGCTATTTTGGCTGCTTTGGAAATGGAAGGCCTGAGCCTTACCGACATAAACCAAACGTATAAATCAATAATGGCCGAGCTGCCTAGTAGCGACCCCAGCGTGGAGCTTTCTTTGGCCAATTCTATATGGTTGAGGAACGGTATACCAGTAAAAACCATTTTTGAGCAGATAAACCAGTTGTATTATCAGGTTTCGTTGCAACAAATTGATTTTTCAAGCCCAACTGCCATCGAAACCATTAACAATTGGGTTAACAATGCCACGGGCGGCAACATACAGGATATTATTGACCAACTGATGGAAGGGCAAGGTATTTATGTGATAAACAGCCTCTGGTTTAATGCCCGTTTTAAGCAGGCATTTGATAGTACCCTTACTACCCAACAACCTTTTTATGTGGGCTATAGCCAGACGGTGCCAGTAGATATGATGAGCGGCCGTGGTATGAAATATGGCTATTTTGCCGACAATGAGGTGAAAATTGCCGATTTGCCGTACGAAAACGGGACCTTTTCTTTCACCATTATTATGCCCGCCGATGTAAGCAACATCGACCAATTGATAAACAATTTAACGGTATCTCGTTGGAACACTTGGATGAACGGCTTGAGCTACGACGCCTCGCCAACCTTGTTTTTACCTAAATTTCAAATTGATTACAACAGCTTTTTAAAACCATTGCTAGTCAATTTGGGCATGGGTATTGCTTTTGAAGATGGCTCTGATTTTAGCAATATTACTGAATCGGTGCTTTCCATTTCAGATTTAAAGCACAAAACTTCCATTTCGGTATCAGAGGCAGGCGTAATTGCTACTGAGCCCAATTCAGTTTCTTCTAGTACATTCTCCGTAAACAAGCCATTTATTATCGCGGTGCGCGAAAAGGAATCTGGCCGCATGCTGATGATAGGCAAGGTAGTGAACCCAAGCCTTTAATCCTTTATCTTCCACCCAAGTCATTACTTAAGTGCAGTGCCCATTTCCAAGCTGTTTGCATCATATCTTTTAGAGAATATTGCGGTTGCCAGCCGAGCATGTTGGTAACTTTGGTTCTATCAGCATATACGGCTACTACATCGCCGGGCCGGCGCGGGGCGTATTGCCAAGGCAATTTCACACCTGTTGATTCTTCAAAGGCTGTAATTACTTCTACCACTGTTGAGCCTTCGCCACTACCCAGGTTAAATACCTCAACAGGCTCAATTGCATTATCAGCCAGCAAATGTTTGATAGCCAGCGTGTGGGCGTGGGCAATGTCACAAACGTGTATATAGTCGCGCACACAGGTTCCGTCACGGGTAGGGTAATCGTTGCCGTACACCATCAAAGCACTTCGCTTACCCAGCGCAGTGTCCGTAATCAATGGAGCTAGGTTGTTGGGCTTAAACGTGGCATACTCGCCCAACTGTGCCGATGGGTGCGCCCCAATAGGGTTAAAATAGCGTAATAGGGTAGCTTGGTGTGTTGGGTATGCGGTTGCAAAGTCACGAATAATGTCTTCTCCCATTTGCTTGGTACGCGCATATGGCGATTCGGCTTCTTTGCGCGGCGTTAATTCGGTTACTGGCAGCACTTCGGGCTGGCCGTATACCGAGCACGAAGAAGAGAATACGAAATTGGGCACCCCATATACTTGAGCATAGTGCAGCACATTGATAAGCGAGTTGAGGTTGTTCTCAAAGTACATCAACGGTAACTGCACTGACTCGGGCACACTCATAAAAGCAGCAAAGTGAATGATGCCAACTAAATCAGGATGGTCTTTGAAAATGATTTCTGTAGCCTGTTTATTGGCTAAGTTGATGGCGTAGTTTTGCACCCTAATGCCCGTAATGGCTTCAATGCCATCCAAGCGTTGAGTGCTGGCGCGCGATAAGTCGTCGGCACAAACAACCTCATAACCGTTCTCTATTAAATCAACAATAGTATGCGAACCAATATAGCCGCATCCGCCGGTTACCAGTATTTTGGCCATGCCTATTTAAATTTACCCGAATCGATGATTTTTTGGATACCCACTTCAAGCGGTGTAATCTCACGGTCCATCAATTCTTTCATCTTAGTAATATCCGGCACACGGCGCAACATATCGCCTTCGGCCAATGGCGGTAAGTGAATTACTTTCGATTTGGAGTTGGTTAATTTGATAATCATGTTGGCCAATTCCAGTACCGAAATTTCCACATCGCTACCAATATTTACAATATCGTTCAAGCACATGTTTTTGAACAAGGTATTGGTGGTAGCCATAATATTATCGTCCACATAGCAGAAGGTGCGGCTTTGCTCGCCATCGCCATAAACGGTAATATCCTTCCCTTTCACTGCCATGTTAATGAAACGCGACATAACAAAGTCGGTACTTTGCTTAGGTCCAAAAGTGTTGAAGAACCTGAAAATAGTATAGTCAAGATCAAACTCCAGCTTATACGATTTGCAATAAGCCTCTCCAATATTTTTAACCACAGCATAAGGCAAGCGGCTGTTAAGTGGAGTGGTATATTCATTTTGGGGCAAAGTAGTTGGCTCGCCGTATACTTCTGATGATGAAGCATAGAAAATGCGACGTACACCTGTGTTTTTGCAAAGGTTCAGCACGTTTTTTATACCATCGGTATCGTTCAGCACCATTACTGGGTTTTCAAGGGTGCGCTGCACACCTACAACTGCCGCATAATGGAAAACGTAATCGAACGAATAAGATACCATTACTGGCGTAATGTCGTTAATATCGTTTACGTCGCACTTAATAAACCTCCAATTAGGCTTGTCTTTGCTCGGCAACCGATTAAGTTTTCCGGTAAGCAGATTGTCTACAATTACCACAAAGTTTTCTGGGTCTTCAATCAGCTTGTCGGCCATGCTGCTAGCAATAAATCCAGCGCCACCAGTTACCAGAATTTTTCTCATCGAAAGGGACTATTATTGGTTGAGTATGTTCAATAAATATTGGCCATAGCCGCTTTTAATAAGCGGTTGGGCTAGTTTTTCAAATTGGTCACGGTCAATAAATCCCTTTTTCAAAGCTATTTCTTCAATACAACCTATTTTTTGACCTTGGCGCGCCTCAATTACCTGCACAAATTGCGATGCTTGCATCAACGAATCAAAGGTGCCAGTATCAAGCCAGGCTGTTCCGCGGTCTAATATACCTACTTTTAGTTTATTGCGGCGCAGATATTCTTTGTTTACATCGGTTATTTCGTATTCTCCACGTGGGCTAGGCTGTAAGTTCTTGGCTATTTCTACTACGCTATTGTCGTAAAAGTATAAACCAGGCACCGCGTAGTTCGATTTTGGTTTCAATGGCTTTTCTTCAATTGATAAGGCTTTAAAATCTTTATCAAACTCAACCACACCGTACCTTTCAGGGTCGCTTACATGATATGCAAAAATTACACCGCCATCAGGCTCGGTAAACTGGCTAAGCAGGCTGCCCAAACCAGAACGATAGAAGATGTTATCGCCCAAAATTAAGGCTACGTTATCATTGCCAATAAACTCTTCTCCAAGCACAAAAGCTTGAGCTAAGCCATTTGGTACTTCTTGTATCTTATACTCAATGTTAAGGCCGTATTGGTTGCCGTTACCAAATAGCTTCTCGAAATTCGGCAAGTCTTGCGGGGTAGAAATAATAAGTATATCCTTAATACCCGCTAACATCAACACCGACAACGGATAGTAGATCATTGGCTTATCATAGATAGGCATAATCTGCTTGCTAATGGCGTAGGTTATTGGGTAAAGCCTGGTTCCTGAACCCCCTGCTAGTATAATTACTTTCAAAACTTTATTGTTTTATACCAACAAAGGTAAACTTCCTATTATGAAATGAGAAATAAGGGATGCGAAACATTAAGTTACCAAAGGGTTATGGTACTTTGCTAGCCTATTTTAGCCCCACCATACTTTCGTTTACGTTTACAATGTGCGCTACAATGCGCTCGGCACGCATCACATAATCGAGATAGATAACCCCCGCCGTTGAAGTATATACATTGCGCTCCAACCTGTCATAATGATTTTTTACTAGCTTTTTGCGCATGGCCTTGGTTTCGCTTTCCATTTGGTATACTTCTTTCAGCACAATTTCTTCTCGGTCAAGCTCCATGTTTTTGCGCATTACTTTTATGCTATGATAAACCAAGTCAAGCATTTCTTTAAGCTCTTGCATGCTTTCCTCGGGCAATTTTATCTCCTGCTTTACCATTCGCTGGTAATTCTTGGTCATAATGTAGTATATGTCGGCTACACGTTCCAGGTCGTTGGCCATTGACAAAAACTCGCGTATTTTTTCCGATGCTTGATGGCTCAAATCCGATTTTGATACCTTGGTTAAGTAATTACCCAGCTCTACCTCCAAATCGTCGGTTATCTCCTCTCGTTTACGTATTTTATCAATTATTGATTGCGGATCTTTATGGCGCTCAAATAGCAATGCCGAAAAGCTGAATGCCATTTTATCGGTAATTTTGCCAAAAATCTGCAATTCCTTTTTGGCTTCAGTAAGCGACAATTCTGGGGTTGACATGAGGCCTGCACTTATATAGCGCAACCTAAACTGCTCATCTTCTTGCCCCTTGCTTGGGCGTATTTTAACAACCAACCGCTCCAACAGCGGTAAGAACCAAGCCAATATGAGCACATTGAGTATTTGGAACGAAGAATGGAACAATGCCAAAGCGAGCTCTTTAGTGAACCCAATGGAGTAGGCCAGCGATTCAATAAACGGCACAAACTGCTTATAAAATGGCAATAGCAGCAATACCCCAATTACATTGAAGAGGGTATGGAACCAAGCCGCTCGCCTGGCGTGTACATTACCTTTTAGAGCAGCAATATTGGCCGTGATAGTGGTACCGATGTTGCCCCCCAATACCAAAGCAGCCGCTAGCGTAAAATCGATAAACCCTAGGCTTAGCAGGACCAAGGTAACCGCCATGGTAGCGCTAGATGACTGTATAATGATAGTGAACAAGCTACCTATCAAAATGAACAACAAAACCGACCAGAAGCCTTTGTTTAAGTACGGGTTGATGAAAACAGTGATGTTAGGGTCAGAAAGGATGTGGGGTATGGTTGCCATCAAATAATCCATCCCGATGAGCAATAGGCCAAAACCCAAAATAAACTCTGCCAACTGCTTAAACCTATCGCTAGCCAAAAACAGCAATGGCACAGCCAAGCCTATTAACACCAACGATAAATCAACAGAAAGAGAGATAAAGCCCAAATAAGCAATAATCCAAGTGGTGACTGTTGTGCCTATGTTGGCGCCCATAATTACCGCCATTGATTCCGACAGCGTAAGCAAGCCACTATTCACAAAGCTCACCACCATAACCGTAGTAGCAGACGACGATTGTATGAAACCGGTAACTAGCGCTCCCCTATAAATGCCTGATAAACGATTTGGCGCCATGTTTTTGAGCAAACCACGTAGCTGTTCGCCAGCAAGCTTTTGCAACCCTTCGCTCATAGTCTTCATACCGAAGATGAACAAGCCTATAGCCCCCAGAAACGTAAAAATACTCCATATACTAAAGTGCTCATCATTGGTAAGGTATAGCGCAGAGCTCGTTTGGGCGACTAATGGCAATGTTGCCAATAGCAGTATAATAATAAGCGAAAAGATACGTCGCTGCGGAAATCTCATATCCGAAAATGGCAAGCCGGTGTTAAGAAAATGTTAAGCAAAGCTACTTAAGTACAAAATAGCGAACACCGTTTAGGCATTAATTATTTGTTAACAATGAATTTCCGGGAGTAGGTGATGCAATGCCAACTTTGGGTAGCAGCTCTAGCAGGTGTTGCTTTTTAGCAATAACGTCTGCCTCGTTCCATAGCATTGGGTGGTATTTACCCTCGCGCCATAGGGGCAGTTGATCGTTATAGTGAGGGCTCAATATATTACCCGATTGACCTGGGGGCATAATGCAAATGCTAGCCTCCCACTTTTTTGGGTCTAATACCTGCCTAAACGAAGGCGCAACTATGTTATGGCCTCTCGGGTCGTGCGCCATCGGGGCAGTTTGGTACAAGGTATCTGTATCGCCAGGTAAGCTAAACTCCACTTGATTGAATACTTTATTGAGTGGTGTTTTTTGAGCTAGGGTATGGTGAAACTCTGCCTTGTGCAGTTTGCCCCACTGCCACTCACTCATTTCGGGTCCAAGCTTTTCGCTTAAATAATCGTAAGCATCTTTAAGAGCGAGGGTAAGCAATTGCTCTTTACCGCCCATTTCTTTTAGCCAGAGACTTTCGGCATTATCGAGCATACGCAGCAACATGCTGGTATCGTGGCCATAAAACTCGCCTTGCGGTAATAAGTTTGGATTGAAGGTGCCCCCGCGTAACCCCAGCATTAAATCATGACCCAGCTTGGTTTCAAACAATCTGTTGAACAGATAAAACTTAGTGGTTTCGTATAAAGCTCCTGCTACGCTCTCTGTAGTAAGCTTACCGTCCCAGTTTAACAGCAACTGTTTCATGCTCTCTAAACGAAGGTCGTCAAGGCGCAAACCCTTAAGGTGCGCAGCAAACAAAGGACCTGGCGTACAGTAAACATCCATTTGCCAAGCGATCATTTCTTCAAACGAGAATTTCTCTTTTTCGGCAATAAGCTTCTCCAAACGGTTGGCGCGGTATCCATTCATCCAAGCATTGCCAAGGTTATACGGATAATTATCGCTAATAATTTTGTGGTTGCAAGTTACAATGTAGCCCTTTACAGGGTTAAAGGCGTAAGGCATTTTTTCGAAAGGGACATTTCCTTTCCATTCATAATCACCAGTCCAACCAGGCGAAGGACGGCTGCCATCGCCGCTACTGCGTATCGGCACCTCGCCCGATACGTAATAGCCTATATTGCCTTTATTATCGGTATAGGGTATGTTTAGTGAAGGAGCCGTTATTTTCTTCACAGCACCTACAAAATCGTTCCAGCCAGCGGCGCGGTTCAATTGATACCAGCCTTCCATCATGGTTGATGGGCCAAGGGCCTTGGAGGCAAGGCTCAGCTTAAAATCGCCACTAGCTACCATGCCCGAAATAACAGGCCCGTGATGTGTGATTACCACCTTTTCGGTGTGGTCTTCTTGGCCTTTAATTTTAATAGTTTCAGCCACTATCGTCGATTGGCGCACTTCGTTCTTGAACTCGTAGTGTAGCAAGCTAGCATCGGTAAACTTCTCGATGAAAATGTCTTGGTTGTCGGTAAATGCTAGGGTCATGCCCCAACCGATATCGTTGTTATGACCAATCATTACCAGCGGCACCCCCGGCAACGATACACCAGTAACATGCATTTCGGGGCAGATTAGGTGGTTCTCGTACCAAATGGCAGGTTGTAGTAGTGGCAAATGCGGGTCGTTGCACAAAATAGGGCTACCATTTCGGCTGCGCGAGCCAGCAATAACCCAGCCATTGCTACCACCTTTGGCTTGTATAAATGGACCCTTAAAGGCTTCTAGCAAACCATCCTCCATTAGCAGGTTGGCTTCTTGCCCTTGTAATAGGCCTACAGGGTTCAGTTCTGAGTAATGTATATCCAATTCGCGAGCCATTTCCTCGCCAACCTTTTCTATTATTTTGCCCCTTACCAACTCGCCATACCATGCATAGTTCATTTGCCAAGCCAGCAAGCGGGCAAAGGCCAAGCTATCAACTGCCTCCCAAGGGCGAGGGACTATCTTTAGTAATCCAAACTCAGGCGGAAGCTTTTGCAAGTTAGCTTGCAAAAAGGCATTCACACCTTTGGTGTAGCTATCCAATGCATTTCGCAAGTCTTCGGGCATGGCTTCTAGGTCTGCAGCAGCAAGCCGTTCGAAACCTAAAATGCGGCTTGCACGGTCGGTAGCCAAGGTGGATTTACCAATTACTTCGCTCAATTGGCCCCGAGATACACGGCGGTTTATCTCCATTTGCCAAAGTCTATCTTGAGCATGCACGTACCCTTGGGCGAATGCCGTATCGTTGAGGTTGCCGCCATAAATATGGGGAATGCCCCATTGGTCTCTGTATATTTTCACACCCTCAGCCAAATCGTCCATATTAAGCGTACCATCCAATTGCGGAAGGCTTCGGCGCGATTTTTTGCGCACGATAGGTTTCAAGAACAGTAGGGTGAGTTTCTCAATTAAACTCATAAGCTGGAAACTAGTTGTTCAAATATATGCCTTTGCAGCAAAAAAGCCCAATAACTAACAATAAACCCTACTATCAAACTACATTTGCATAACAACACGCAACCAATGGACATTGAATTATTGTTCAAAATAACTGTCCTGTGCATAGTGGGCGTATTTATGGGCGGTATTAATACCCTTGCTGGTGGAGGATCGCTAATTACATTGCCGCTACTTATTTTCATGGGGCTTGATGGGCCAACAGCCAATGGCACCAATCGCTTATCTATTGTTACCCAAAGTTTCTTTGCAATACAAGGCTACAGCAGCAGAGGAGTAAGTACCTACCCTTACAATCTTTGGTTGGCACTGGCGGCGCTTGCTGGCGCTATACCCGGAGCTATACTAGCAGTAAAAATTGATGCTGAGATTTTTAACAGGGTTTTGGCTATTATTATGCTGGTGGTTATTACTACGCTCATTTACAATCCTTTTAAAAAAAATGAGCATCTCCAAGAATTGGTTTCACCAAAAAGGCTCTGCCTCTCACTTTTTATCGTTTTCTGCATAGGTCTTTACATCGGTTTTATACAAGCAGGGGCGGGCATTATGGTTATAATGGTTATGGTATTGGTGCACCGTTTCAGTATCATAAAAGCGAACCATATCAAAATTTGGGTTACGCTTTTGGCTAATGCAATGGCCATGGCAATATTTGTTTTCAAGGGAATGATACATTGGGAGTTTGCGCTCGCATTGTCGGCGGGCTCGGCTTTAGGTGGTTGGCTTTCAAGCCGTTTTGCGATTGAAAAGGGCGATAAAATTATACGTCCTATTCTCATTATTATGACTGTAATAATGGCACTTAAACTGTTGAATGTATTTTAAGCTAAACTTTCTTGAAGATTCGACGGCCAAATGTTATTATTAGGTTAATAAAAAATCCTTACTTTAGTTACTCGCTTAGCCCAAGCGTTGTTCGATTACCTGACTTTCCGATAGTTGACAGGAGATTATTATTGATAACGCACTATTAAATAAGCTCATGCAGGTGAAAAATTTAAAAATACTTACTGCTGCAATTGCAGTGCTTTTTTCAATAAACGGATATAGCCAGCTGAACGTAACCCCCAACGGAAATGCCAATGCACTATTGAGCGCCATTATTGGCCAAGGGGTTACCGTGTCTAATGTTACTATCAACTGTCCAAATGGCGCTGCAGGAACTTTTACAGGAGGTAACGGCACTAATTTGGGGTTATCGTCAGGCATGATGCTTACTACTGGAAGCGCAACGGGTACTTCAGGTCCAAACGACAATGACGCTGAAACTACTAATCATGGCACTTCTTTTAATGATGCCGACCTTTTAGCATTAGAACCATTAGCTAGATTTGACCCTTGTATATTGGAGTTTGATATTATTCCTACTTGCGGCACTCTTAGCATCAACTACGTTTTTGGTTCTGATGAATACATGGTATTTGTAAATGCTGGCTTTAACGATGCTTTTGGTTTCTTTATTACAGGCCCTAACCCAGGTGGAGGCAATTACAACGCCTTAAACATAGCGCGTATAGCTGGGCCCAACATACCCGTTACTATAGATAACATTAACCTGTTTACCAATAGTACTTATTACGTTGATAATGATGATGGTACTTGCATAGGTTTCCCGCCCTTTATTCCTTATCCCGTTACTTGCACCAATCCATACTACATGCAGTACAATGGATTTACCATACCACTTACCGCCTCCGTAGCGGTAGTGCCTTGCTCAACTTACCGCATGAAACTGGCCATAGCCGATGCAGGCGATGGTGATTATGATTCAGGTGTATTTTTTGCCGGAAGTGGCGTAAATGGTGGTGGCTTGTTTTGCCAAGGCGCTACCAACTTAGCGCTTACCTATTCCACCAACCTTACCTGCTCAGCACCTAACAGCGGCACGGCTACCGTCAACCCAACTGGTGGAAACCCACCCTACACCTACTTGTGGAGCAATGGGCAAACCACCCAAACCGCTACCGGGCTAAGTGCCGGAACCTACGATGTAACGGTTACCGACAACGCCTGTTCTTCGGCCAACACCAACTATACCATAGTTTTAACCACTACTGGCCCTACTATTACCATTAGCAAGGTTGATATACCTTGCAATGGCGGAACCACTGGTTCGGCTACGGTAAATATTACCGGCGGCACAGCACCTAACACTATTGCTTGGTCGAATGGGGTAACCACGGCCAACAACCCTAACTTGGTGGCTGGCACCTACGGCGTAACCGTAACCGATAATATTGGTTGTTTGGCTATCGGTTCGGTAACTATTGCCCAAGCATCCACGCTAGCTGCTACAGCTTCGGCAACGGCCTCTGCATGCGGTGCAGCGGGCACTGGTACCGTTTTGGTTGCGCCAAGTGGCGGCACACCGCCATACACTTATACTTGGAGCAATGGCCCAACCACTATAAACCAAAGCAACTTGGCTGCTGGCACCTATACTGTAACGGTAACCGACAACTCGGGTTGCGTAATTGCAGCCAGCACAACGGTTACTACCCCAACCTCGTTTACACTGGGCACCGCCATAACCAACGGGAACTGCACTGCACCCAATACTGCATCGATTAATTTAACCGTGACAGGCGGCCTAGCTCCAATTTCGTATAGCTGGAGCAACGCAGCGGTTACTGAAGATATAAGCAACCTAACCGCTGGCACATACACCGTTACCGTTACCGATGCCAATGGTTGTATAGGCAACATAGCAGCTACGGTTACCGTGCCCGCCGCCGTTACGGCAACTATTGCCAATACCCCAGTGGGCTGTTTTGGTGGAAACAACGGTACAGCTACCGTTAACACCACCAGCGGAACGGCTCCGTTTACCTATGCATGGAGCAATGCTGGCAATACGGCAACCATTAATGGCCTTTCAGCCGGAACGTATACTGTAACGATTACAGGCACTGGTGGTTGTACCACAACGGTAAGCACTACTGTAATTGCACCTACTGCATTATCGGTTACTTTGGCAGCCAATAACCCAATATGCCCGTTGCTGAACAATGGCGACATAACCGCTACACCTGCTGGAGGAACAGGGCCATTTACCTATCTGTGGTCGAACAATGCTACTACGAGCAGCATCAATAGCTTGTTGGCGAGTACCTATAGCGTAACCGTAACGGATGCTAACAGTTGCACCGCAACGGCTTCGGTTACGTTGGTAAATCCGCCAGTGGTAAACGTTACGGTTGCTACTACCGATGAGCTATGCAATACGCCCAATTCGGGTACAGCAACGGCCACTGTAAGTAATGGCACAGCCCCTTTTAATCAGGCATGGAGCAATGGTGGCAATACGCTTGTCATTAATAGCTTATCACCGGGTCAATATTCGGTTACCGTCACCGATGGGGTAGGTTGTACGGCCACTGCAAGTGGCACCGTTAATGCCTCTACCCTACCTACAGTAAGCATTGCCCCAACAAATCTTGCTTGCAATGGCAACAACAGTGGTGCTATTGAAGCGGTAGGCAGTTTTACTAGCTTTACTTGGGGCCATGGCGCAACCACCAACCCATCAACGGGGTTGGCTGCAGGTAACTATAGTGTAACAGTAACTGATGCCAACGGCTGTACAGCAAGCGCAACATCGGTGCTCACCGAACCAGCAGCGCTAGGTTTAACGCTCACGCCAACTGCTTTAGATTGTAATATACCCAACTCAGGAGCGGTAAGCAGCTCAGCAACGGGTGGCACTACGCCGCTTACTTACTTGTGGTCTAATAGCGCGACCACTCCATCGATAAACAACTTAGCACCCGGTAACTATTCAGTTACCATAACCGATGCCAATGGCTGCACCATAACCGATGCGGTTACTTTGGCGGCACCTAACCCACCTGTTTTGAGCTTAACTGTTACCCAAGTTACTTGCGCAGGCCCCAACACCGCAGCAATAGATGCAGTGGTAACCGGAGGCACACAGCCTATTACCTATAGTTGGAGTACCAGCGCCACTGGTGCAAGCATTGGCAGTTTAGGTGCGGGCAACTATATCGTTACCATTACCGATGGTGCAGGTTGCACTGCCACCGCGGCGGCCATTATCACGGGCATACCGGTATTGCCTATTACCGCTACCTTGGTAAACCCATCATGCTTTGGCGATGCTACAGGCTCAATTGACGTTACTGGCCCTTATACCAACTTTACCTGGAGCGATGGGGACTTGAATATGCCAAAACAAAACTTAGTAGCTGGTAGCTACAGCGTTACGGTAAGCGATAACGGCGGCTGTTCGGCTACGCAAACTTATGTGATAACCGAACCGGCTTTGTTGCAGTTGAGCATTAGCGCCACCCAAATTGATTGCACCGACCCATTCTCTGGGGCTTTGCAGGCAAACGTAAGTGGCGGTATGCCTGCATACATTTACCAATGGAGCAATGCTGCTACTGTGGCAACCTTGAATACCTTGGATGCAGGCACTTATAGCGTTACTGTAACCGACAATAATGGCTGCTCGCTAACAGCTACTGAAATATTGCCACCGAACCCTGCATCAACAGTAAGCTTGGGTGGTAACAGAACTATTTGTGCTGGCGAATCGGTGTTGTTTAACCTGGATAGCATTACCGCACCAATGGTATGGCAAAACGGTGCGACGGCCAACCAATATACCGCAACCACTAACGAAATGGTAAAAGTGGTGGTAGATTTCCCGAACGGTTGCCAAGGTGCTGACTCGGTAAGGGTGAGCGCTGGCACACAAGTGGCGCTTTACGAAGTAAACGACACCACTCTTTGCGAGGGCGAATGGGTGCGTTATACAATAGGCCCTGAAGGCTTTGTGTATGAATGGTCGACTGGTGAATTTGGACCAGAGATTTTGATAGCCGACTCAGGTATATACACCGTAACCGCTACCAGCGATTGTAACATTGCTGAAGATACTGTTACCGTAAAAGTAGAACGCTGCAATTGCGAAGTGTTCATGCCTAATGCCTTCTCACCAAATGGTGATGGGGTTAATGACTTGTTTAAGGGCTTTGCCGATTGTGAAAGGGTAACGGGATATAAACTTGAAGTGTTTGACCGTTGGGGAGCCTTAGCCTACACCACCAGCGATTTTAATGAGGGCTGGAACGGAACCATGAGCAACGGCCTATGTATTTCTGGGGTATATGTATGGAAGGTGGTTTTTGTAGAAACTATCAATGGCATCAAGTACCAGCAAAGCAAAACCGGTAGTGTGGTGCTTTTGAATTAACCAAGGTACCGTTGACCGTTTACAGGGGCGTTTTAAAAAACGCCCCTTCTTTATTTAGCGCTTTTTGTAACTTCACTCGGTGCGTACTTTTTATCAAACCAAAGTATTAGAAGCTGGCTGCGATGAGGCCGGAAGAGGTTGTTTGGCAGGCCCAGTGGTTGCTGCTGCCGTAATACTGCCCAAGCGCTTTAGGCACCCACTATTGAACGATAGCAAGCAAATGACAGAAACCAACCGAAATGCTTTGCGTATCATTATAGAGCAAAAAGCATTGGCCTGGGCCGTGGGTTTTGTTTGGCAAAACGAAATTGACGAAATCAATATTCTCAATGCTTCCTTTTTGGCCATGCACCGGGCATTGGATCAATTGAAAACCTTACCCGAATTGTTGTTGATTGACGGCAATCGCTTCAAAAAATACCAATCCATCCCCCACGAATGTATTGTAAAAGGTGATAGCAAGTTTGCCAGCATTGCTGCTGCGTCGGTTTTGGCTAAGACATATAGGGATGAGTATATGGAAGTGGAGCACTTGAAACACCCGCACTACCAATGGAGCAATAACAAAGGTTACCCCACCAAAGCCCACCGCGATGCCATATTGCTGCACGGCGACTGTGAGCTGCACCGCAAAACGTTTAGGCTATTGCCTTTGCCAAAGCAGGGAGAGCTGTTTGAAAAAGAATGAAGTTATTTATTTCCTTTCTCCATTAAATAAGCAAATAGGCCATACCCAGCCAAGTATCCGCCTTTAATTACGTAAGGATTCACGGGTATAAAGTGGGTAAAGTTGTAGTCGAGCAGATAAATGGCAAAAGCCACTAGAATGTATATTGCAATGCGGGCTACTTGATAAGGCACGGGGTAGTATTTGTTGCCGAGAATAAGCGATGCGGTAGCCAGATAAACGTATACAATTAGCGTGGCCCATGCCGAGCCCGTATAGCCATAAATAGGTATCCACCAAACGTTGAGGGCAATGGTGAGCGCTGCAGCACTGAGCGCCACCCAGCCTCCAAGGCCCGTTTTGTCCGAAAGCTTGTACCAAATAGATAAGCTAACATAAAGCCCAAAAAACAAGTTGGCCATCAAAAGGATAGGTACCACGTTCAACCCTTCATGAAATGCTGGGTTCCGAATAAACCACTTAAATACATCGATAAACAGCGTTACCGTCAAAAAGATAAACGCCCCGGCGAGGGCAAAGTAGTTGAGTATTTTGGCAAACAACTGTTTACTGTCCTTCTCTTTGGCTTGCGAGAAAAAGAACGGTTCGGCTGCGTAGCGGTATGCTTGTATAAAAATGGTCATGAGCATAGCCAGCTTATAATTGGCGCCATATATACCTAGTTGGTACATATTGGTATCGTGGTCGTATGGCAACAGGTACTTCATCAATGCCCTGTCCAAAGTTTCGTTAACAATGCCCGCAAAACCTACTACTACTAATGGCAGCCCATATTTTACCATCCGTTTCCAAGTATCAGCACTAAAGCCCGCGCTCAAGCCCCTAAAGGCAGGCAACAAAAGCATAAGCGTAATAATGCTTGATATTAGGTTGATGATAAAAATGTACCCCACCCCAATGCTCGGGTTGTAGCACGAGGCCACCCAGCTGGTTTCTCCAGCATCAAAGGCGTTTTTGGAGAAGTATAGAAAAAATAGGTTGAGAGTTATATTTACCCCAATACTGGCTAAGCGCACCGTAGCAAAACGCAATGGTTTGTTTTGCAGCCTTAAACGAGCAAACGGCAATGCCGATAGCGCATCTAAAGCCAATATCCAAGCAAACCAAGTAATATACTCGGGGTGGTTAGGATATTCCATAGCGGTAGCAATGGGGCCTGAAACCAAAGTAAAAATTAAAGCAAAAGAAATGGAGCTAATCAGAAACGAAATGAGCGCCGAACTGTATACTTGTTTATTATCGGGTTCTTGGTTGGCAAAGCGAAAAAACGCAGTCTCCATGCCATAGGTAAGCAGCACCACTAAAAACCCCACATAAGCATACAGCTCCGTATAAGTACCAAATTGCTCCGGAGCAAGCTGCAGCGTATATAGCGGCACTAGTAAGTAGTTGAGCGAGCGGCCCAAAATGCTACTTATGCCATACAAAGCCGTTTGGCCTGCCAGTTTTTTTAGTGGATTCAATAGTTTTTTATGCTTTCGAGCAACCAAATTAACAACAAAAAGCGTTTAAGTAGAAATGATAACACTTACACAGGTTATAACCCATAATATTTTGATATTTTTGTTCTGCAAGATGGACATCAGGCGTTTATTGGATATAAGCGGTTTGCAAATACGGTAATAATGCAGCCAGTTAAAAATTTGTTAGGCCAACTTGGTCGTCAGTTCTCAATACCTATGTTCATTGCCAAAACCGGCAAGCAATTAATCCTACCCTTTTACCACACCATAAGCAACAACTACTTACCCCACATAGCCCATCTTTACCGATACAATAATGAAGCAGAATTTGAGCGCGATTTAGATTTAATGCTCAAACATTTTGACCCTATTACCTTGCAAGAGTTGATTAATTCGGAGGGAAATGGAGCATATTTTAGCAAACCCTCCATGCACCTTAGCTTTGATGATGGGCTCAGGGAGTGTGCCGAAATAATTGCGCCTATATTGTTGCGCAAGGGCATACCAGCTACCTTTTTTGTTAATAGTGGTTTTGTTGACAACCGAGGTCTGCTATATCGTTTTAAGGTATCGTTGATAATGGACAAAATACAAAAAACCGAGATAAGCAACGGTGAACTGGCTGCTATAAAGGCCCTGATGCCCGAAGGGGCTAGGAAACCGAATAATACAGACGCAATAAAGAAGCTACTGGGCAAATTGGGTTATGAGCATCAGTTTGTAATTAATCAAATTGCGGATGTTTTTGAACTCGATTTTGGGGTGTTTTTGCGAAACCAAAAACCCTACATGACCAAAACTCAAATTCGCCAATTAGCTCAGTCTGGTTTTACTATCGGCGCCCATAGCATTGACCACCCAATGTATTACAAGCTAGATATTGTGGAACAGCTGGAACAAACCACCGAGAGCTTGCATTATGTGCAGGAAGTTTTTCAAGTTCCTTATCGAGTATTTGCTTTCCCATTTACTGATCATAGGGTAAGCGCAAGATTTTTTGATGAATTATATAACCAAGGTGAACCATTGGTGGACCTTAGTTTTGGCACCGCTGGCCTAAAAACCGATATACACGCAAAGCATTTGCAACGCATACCCATGGATGGGGGCAAACTTAATGCAGAGCAAATTATAAAAACCTCCTATACGGCAAGTTTAGTACAGCAAACCTTAGGCATAAACGAGGTAAAACGCCGCTAATGGAGATTAAAACCTACACGGCAGCCCAGTTGGTAGCGTTTACCCAAAGCCAGCAATTTAGCGAGTTAAAACATTTGCCCGTAAGCAGGCTCAGGGCCTTGTCGCATTTGCACAACCCTAGGTTGGATACCGAAACACCCATAATGTACATGGCTTGGGTTAATAATGAGGTGGCCGGCTACCGTATGGTGCTATGCGATACCATTTTTCCTAACGGGCAAGCTCAACCAGTATGCTGGTATAGCTGCGTATGGGTAAACCCTGAATTGCGCGGCATAGGCATTGCAAAGGGCTTGGTGAATAGATGCTTGGAAGATTGGGGTGGGCGTATATTTGGCGCCGATGCCGTGCCTGAATCGAGAAACCTTTACTTAAGTACAGGGCTATATAAAGGCGAACTATACCTAGAAGGCACTCGGGCTTATCTTCGGGCCAACTTTGCCGACATTATAATCAAAAAGAAACCAGCCCTATCAATATTACAACCTTTGTTGGTTATTGGCGATAGTGTTTTGAATTTGTTGGTGCCATCAAAAGCTAAAAACCCGCCCACAGGCGTTGAGGTAATTACATCCGTAGACGACAAAACCGAGGATTTTTTAAAGCCCTATTTACATAAGCTGCTTTTCCGTAGAGGAAAAGACGACCTGGACTGGATAAGCCAATACCCTTGGATTCGCAGCGGAGCGCCTGACCAGGAGAGCAGACGATATTACTTCTCTTCGGTGGCTAAACGGTTTGAGTTTGTGCAATGGAGATTAACGAATGCAGAAGGCAGTATAGTAGGCTACGCCATGCTTTCGGTACGCGATGGACACTTGAAAACGCCGTATGTTTTTGTGGAAGATGCGTATGTAGCAGTGTTGGCTGAGGCCATCAATAGCTATATGGTTTCCGAGAAGTTGGAGATGCTCACTACCTTCCACCCGGGGCTTGCACATTATTTTAAGCAGCACAAGCGGCCCTATATCTTTGTTAAATCCATCCGAAGAGAGTATTTTGCTTCCAATGCCGTTAGCCAGTATGTAAAAATGGGTGCACAACCCAATATTTGCGATGGCGACGGCGACCAAGCATTTACCTAATGGCCAACAAAAAAATATACCGCCAGTGGGCAGCCAACCATGAGTTGCCCTTGTTTCACCGCCCGGAGTGGTTGGATGCGGTATGCGAATGGAAAGCCGTGGTATATCAAAAAGGCACCGATGTTTGGGGCCTGTGGCCATTGCCTGTTATCGAGCAAAAAGGATTTAAGCGCATCATTCATCCCTATTTATCGCCTTACTTGGGCCCAATAGTGTTTTATCCTGAAGGTCAAAAGAACGCCAACCGAATTGCGCACGAAAAAGAAGTGCTGGGCGAGCTGATAAAACAACTACCCGATTATGCCTCGTTAGATGTAAAGTGCCTGCCAAGTCTTACTAATAGTTTGCCGTTCCATTGGGCGGGTTTAAACCAAACTACCCGCTTTACCTATATCCTCAATAACCTAACGGATACCGCTGCAACCTTTGCCGATTTTAAAGACAATGTGCGTCGCGAAATACGCAAAGCCGAAAAGCATTTAACCGTTACGGAAGCAACAAGCATCAATGCCCTTTTCGATTTAAAGAAGGCCTCTTACCAAGCCAAAAAGCAAACCCTGCCTTTTGATTTGGCATTTGTTGAAGGAATATATAAAACCTTAACGACCAATAACTGGGGCCAACTGCTAGAAGCCCGCGACCAGCAAGGGCATATAAACGCTGCCGTGCTATTGGTGCACGACCACCAAACCATGCACTACCTGCTTGGCGCTGCCGACCCGGAGCACAACAATAGCGGTGCCATGAGCCTATTGCTATGGAAGGGGATACAACTAGCCACTGAGAAAGGTTTGGCCTTTAACTTCGAAGGTAGTATGCTACCTGCCATCGAGCGCTTTTTCAGTGCCTTCGGCGGCACACTCACGCCCTACCACCACATCACCCACGAACGCAGCACGTTATTGAAGTTGAAGAAGTTGCTGGGTTGAGGGCAATAAATGATATTTTTCCTCATTTTTGTTAGTACACCGCCTCCTCTACCCCTTTTGACCGAAGCAGAAATATTGGCCCTACTACGTAATGGCGACGAGCGCGCCTACCGGCAGGTGTATGACCAATACAGCAGCCTGGTGTACAATACTGCCCTGAGCTACTTACAAAACACCACCGATGCAGAGGATATTACGCAAGAGGTGTTTTTGGAGGTGTTTCGCTCCGTAGATAAGTTTAGGGGTGGGGCTAGCATTGGCACTTGGGTATACCGCATTGCCATTAATAAATGCCTTGACCATATTAAGCACGGTAAGCGCAAAAAACGCTTTGGCATTATGCGCAGCCTATTTGGTGCAAGCGACGAGGAGCAGGCCCTCCCTTTGCCCGATTTCCATCACCCAGGCATTCAACTGGAAAACAAAGAGCGGGCCGCCATCCTGTTTAAGGCCATTAACCAGCTGAACGAAAACCAACAAACGGCCTTCATCCTTACCCATATTGAAGACCTCAGCCAAAAGGAAGCCGCCGAGATAATGGACATTAGCGTAAAGGCCCTCGAATCGCTGATACAGCGGGCCAAGGCCAATTTACGCGATAAGCTTAAAGGTTTTTATAAAGGAGAGAAGGATTTGTGATAGAACGACGTCAAACTAATTGAACGCTATGAACAATTTTGAACAACAACCAGCAGACGAGCTGCAACCATATTTGCAGAGCATCAAGGGCATGCAACGCGCCAAAGCACCCGAGGGTATCTTTGGCCGTGTGATGGGCGAAATGAACCGCCCTGTGGCACGGATAGTGCCCATAAGCAGGCTTAGCTTAGTGGCTGCCTGCTTGGTGGTCCTAATAGGGCTTAATGTTGCAGTATTGGCCAGCAAGTTTAGCAACACCAGCGATAGCATTAGCCCTGCGGTTGAATATTATGGAACCAGTGCCGAGTATGGCTACAGTTACTAAACCAAGGCCATGAAAAAAGAGAGCTTTTTAATGATAGTAGTTGTGGCACTTTTGGTGCTCAACTTCGGCACGCTGGGCTATTTGTTTTTGGGCAAAGGGCACCGTAATGGTGGCATGCCGCCACACCCACCAAAGCCCGACAAGGTTATAATAGAACGTTTGAAACTTACCCCAGCGCAAATTGAGGTATTCGAAGGCTTAAAACAAGAACACCGCAGTGGCATCAACCAATTAAACGAAGCGTCAAAGCAATTGTACCAAGCGTACTTTGCCTTACTAAAAACCGACACTGCCGACATGGCTACCGCGCAGGTTTTGGAGCAACGATTGGCAGCCGTGCAGACGCAAAAAGACGCTGTTACATTCAATCACTTTGTCAAACTTCGTGCGCTATGCACCGATGAGCAAAAGCCACTGTTCGATGATTTTGTGGACGAATTGGGCGAGATGTTGACACGCCAGGCGCAAAGGCCAAGGCCTTGATAATAAAAAGGTAGACATGATTTACTACGAAACATCCCCAATAGCTCGTAAAAGGTAGCCGCGTAAAAAGGAAAGATATGGCCAAGAGCAACGCTTAGTTATCTTGGTCGGCTTGGTGCTGATTGATATCGCTTGGTTTCACAATCTCAAACTCTACGCGGCGGTTAATCTTTCGGTCTTCGTCGGTAAGTTCTTCTTTGATAATAGGCATAGTGCTGCCATAGCCTTGTGCGGTAACCCGCGACGGGTCAATACCGCCATTTTTTGTAAGGAAATCTTTAATGGCCACGGCACGCAAATGCGAAAGAGAAATGTTCTTTTCGGCATCGCCACGGCTATCAGTATGGCCCGAAATGTTGAGCTGTAGCTTCGGGTTGTCAATTAGGTAATCCATTAACTTGTTCAAATCGTCCTCCATGCCTGCAGTTATCTCTGCACTATTGGATGCAAACTCGATACTGGCAAACTGGATTTTTACGGTTTCGATGGCAGGCACGCCAAAGGTCATGGTGGTATCGCCGTTTAGGTCGATGTGCTGCTCTACTCGGAAGAAATCCTCACCTTGAATTACCAACAAATACTTATTGTTGTTAATCAAATCGAACTCAAAAGAGCCATCGGGGCGCACAAACTTAGGTGCCACCTCAATGCCATTATCCAAATCGATAACCGATACAATACCCGCAAATGGATTGCCTGTTACTGAATCGACGATAGAACCTTTGAAAACCGTGTAAGCTTCTGGCTGCGCTTCCATTGGCAACGGGAAAGAAAACAAATCAACCTGCTTCATATCGCCCTTTTCGGAGCGGGCGTAGTATAGATTTTCCGATTCCGAGTCAATAGTAAAGAAGTGCTCATCGCCCCAGCCGTTTACTAGTGGGCCAATGTTTTTAGGCTCTTCCCATTGGGTACCGCTCCAGCGTGTTTTATAAATATCGAAGTTGCCAAAATTGAGCACCTGGTTATCGCTACTGAAGTAAAACACGTGGTGTACCGGGTGATAAAACGGGCTCAAATCGTTTCCCCGGGTATTGATAATGGGCCCCATATTTTGGGCAGGCATCCATTGACCGTGTTTGTTCTTGTAGGTGTAGTAAATGTCGTTGGCACCAAAACCACCTGGGCGGTCGCTTACAAAGTACAAAGTGTCTTCGGTATGCGAAAGTGCCGGGTGCGAATCCCAGTGCTCGGTATTTACGTTTGGTCCAAGGCTTTGTATGTTTCCCCAAGTACCATCTGGCTGCTTGCTGGCCACATATAAGTCGCAGCGACCCAACCCATCTGGCGATTCGCAACGCACAAAGTACAGCGTATTGCCATCGCGGGTAAGATTAGGCGCGCCATCGTTAAACTGGCTGTTGATGCCATCTAGCGGCTGCGCTTCGGCCCATTCGCCGTTATCGTCTTTCGTAGAATAGTAAATGTCTTCGTTAATATGCTCCACGCCTTTAATGGTTCGGCGGTTGCGCTTGGTGCCAAAAAACAACGTTTCGTTATCGGCACTCAATGATGGACCATAATCTTCAAATTGAGAGTTTAGACTTTCGCCCATGTTCAAGAAAACCCCTTTAGGTGGTATCAAAGAATCTACTTGGCGGCGGAAATCGACCAACTCATAATAGAAAGAAATAGGAACGTAGTAGTCTTTGTCGTTTACGGTAAGTTCTTCGTAAAACTGCCCTATTTTTTCGATGTGACTTTCGCTGTGCCGCAACAATATGCGGTAAAGCCATTTGGCGCTTTCGGGCTCGCCTTGTTTTTGGTATAGCTGTGCCAGCTTCCACATCAGCTCATAATCTTGGCCAAAGTTTTCGCCGCTAAAATTGCTTATATAATCTTCAAGGGCAAGTTTCAGTTCATCCCGTTTACCGGTGGCTTCCAGTTTTTCAATATTCTTTAGCTTTTTGGCATCCACATAATATACCGAAGAGGCTAGGTTGGTAAACGCAATAGGAGGCTTAGCGAAGTATTTAGGATTAGAATCGTTCTTTACCATATTGTTGTCGGCAATATGATACTTAGTGCTATCCTGTGCAGCAACGGGTGCATGCACCGCTATGCCAGCAGTAAGTAACAGTCCTATTAAAAAATCGGTTGCCTTCATAGCTCAACCCTTTGGTTAACGCCCATTTCAATGGGGCGAATGTGGTGGTCCGGTATTTGTACGTACTTATCCACAAAAAGTTTCCAGGGCTACCTTACCTGTATTGTGTAAGATATTGTTTTTCAGTGGATAAAGCTGTTATTATAGGTACGTTAATAACCTACTAAAGGTTGCATGGAGGTAGAAGGGAGCTAAAACACTGCGATTTAGACCCTCAAAAGATTCATAAACGCCCTAACAAAGCGGCTCAATGCCTTCAACAATTCAACTCTAAACTCGCGTGCATTCCCATTTCCTCACATCGTCCCATTACCCTAACTTTACGGTATGCGCCATATCGTACTCGTTTGTTTGATGCTGCTGGGCTGGCAGGCATCACAAGCCATTAACACCATTGCCATTGATGCCCCGCCGGCGGTGCTTGAGAATACTATTTCCCGCCAAACGTTGGATGATGTACAAAACCTGTTGCGCCAAGCCTGCAATTGCACCGCGGTATTTAGTAACACTGGCGATGTGATACTAAAACTACCTGCTATCGACACTGCCCGCGCTAACCAGCCTAGTCGCTGTGCAGAGAAATTTGACCAATACCCTTATCTGCAATACCCCGATCACGACTATACTTGGCGAGCCAAGTTAGTAGATGGTGTAATAACCATGACCCTCGAAACGCCATCTTATCAAGGCATAGCTTTTGGGCTATATGGGTTGTTGCAAGAGCGGTTGGGGTTTAAGTTTTATCATGCCAAAGAGACCATTGTACCTGAACTAAAAAATTGGCCCATTGGCGATGGTTTTGAATGGGAAGCCAAGGCACGGTTCGATAAAAAGGGGTTTCACCTGCACACCCAACACCCGCTAGAGCTTACGCAACAGTTACTCAACCACGAGTTTGAGGGCGGGATGGCCGATGTAAAGCAATATTTGGATTGGCTGGTGCGCAACGGGCAGAACTACTTCGAGTTTAATCTATTGGAAGGCATCAGCCGCAAACATTGGCCAGCCTATGCCAAAGAGTTTGTAGACTATGGTAAGAGCCGTGGCCTAATAATGGGTGTTGACGTAAGCTTGCACATGTTGCAGCAGAACGCTTATAAACTTTACGAGGGTTTCCCGAAATCGTGGAAAAGCAAGGGCAAACAGATTGACCAGAACCTAGATTGGCTGATGGCAATGGGTTGGGATGTGATTAATATGGAGTTTAGCACCACCGAGTTTAGCGAGGGCAACATTACCAAAAAAGAGCAACAGCGCCTGCACATTACCGATGTGATAGTAAACAAGTATGGTGCTAAGTTGATGGGCCGCAAGCATGTGGTAAAGACTGATAACATGGCCACTGAAACCAAGGGCGATGGCTATGAATTGGACGCGGAAGGCAAGAAACTGGATGCCAACCGTGGCGTGCTGATACATACCGTAATGTTTTATACCCTAACCGAAGAGCTTGCGCCCGTGTATGGTAACGAAAACATGCGCCACATGAACGCCGAACTGGATAGGGAAATAGCGCAACGCGAAACCTGGTACTACCCCGAAAGTGCCTATTGGATAACCTTTGATGCCAGCATACCCATGTATTTGATGCCCTACTTGGGTGCCCGATTGGATGATATTGAAAACACTTCGAAAAGAGGAGTGCCTGGGCATGTAACCTTTAGCAGCGGCTGGGAATGGGGCTATTGGAGTATTGATTGGAGCATTGCCCGCTGGAGCTGGCAACATACCGTAAACAATACGCTTGAAAAAAACACTCCTACCCAGTATCTGGAAGACCTGTTTGGCCCCAAAGTAGGCGAGTACTTTGCTGAGCAGCATAAAATACAACATGGGTACCTGAAAGATAAGAACCTGATACAGTACATGGTGGCCCAAAACATAACCGATGAGGTTGCTGGGCAGTTGAGCTTACCGTTTCAACCAAGGCCAAGGTGGATGTTCCGCTACTTACGCTATAAGGCCGACCAGCCGACCTTGGATAGCGTCCGCGCCGAAGGGGTGAACCTACTCAATGCTTTTCACAAAAAATCATTGGCACTTACCGATGAGTACCTCTCGGCATTTGAAACTGTTAAGGATAGCCAGCTTCGCTTTTTGCTGGATGAGCTGCTATTGGGTATTGAGATAACAGGCCTGCGCGCCCAGCACCGAGTCGTAACCATTGAGGCTCTGCTGCAAAAGCGAGAAGCAGAACTAAATAGCGGCAAACCCAAAAAAGTAGCGGCCCCACTGCTTTTGCAAGCCGAAGGCATTCGATTGGAAGGTATAAAACTAGTGCAGCAGCAAGAAAACCACTACCGCTACCCGGTTTGGCTGTTGGCGCGCCGCCATTGGAGCCACACCGTATACTACTTTGGCTACCTGTACACCACCAGCAACCTACACTTTTGGCTACGCGAAGAAAAGCAGATTAGCAACGACCGTTACGGGCCGTTCTACCGCAATATATGGCACATACTGCGCACGGTAGGCGCCATTGATTAGGCCACCAATGCGGTTTATGCCTAACTTTGCCCCATAACCGATCAAATTCGGTTCCGTTGTTTTGGAGCCAATATTACTTGCCGATTATCAATACGACCTACCCGATGAGCTGATTGCCACCCAGCCCATGGAGCCGCGCGACCATTCGCGGTTGCTGTTCTATAACAAAGGTGCCATTAGCCATAAGCGTTTTGACGATTTGCCCAAGTTGTTGCCCGAAAACAGTTTGGTGGTATTCAACAACTCCAAGGTAATACCAGCACGCCTCTTTTTTCAGAGGGCCACGGGCGCCACTATTGAGGTATTGTTGTTACAACCATTGTCGCCCTCGTGGGTGCCTATGGCCATGGCCGCTTGCGAGCAAACCACTTGGGAGTGCATGATAGGTAATAAAAAGCGCTGGAAACCCGATGAAACCTTAACCCTGCAACTACCCAACCACGTTGCGCTAAAAGCAGACTGGGCCGACCGCGAACAGAATCAAATACAGTTTACTTGGACGGGCAACCAAACCTTTGCCGAAATATTGGCCCTGTGCGGCGAAATACCGCTACCACCGTACTTCAACCGTCGCGCCTCGGCAGCAGATAGCGAAAGCTACCAAACCGTATACTCCAAAGAACCAGGTGCCGTGGCTGCGCCAACGGCTGGTCTGCATTTTACCAAGCAGGTGTTGAGGGATTTGGAAGACCACAACATACACACGAAGCAAGTAACCTTGCACGTAGGGGCAGGCACCTTTGCTCCCGTAAAAGAAGCCGATGCCACCAAGCACCAAATACACCGCGAGCAACTCACCGTTACTCGCGACTTGATAGTAGAACTAATGCACCACCAAGGCAGTGTAATAGCCGTGGGCACCACCACCCTGAGGGTGCTAGAGAGCATGTATTGGTTTGGGGTAAAGTGCAAACTGCGTATGTGGGAGCCGGGCGAACCGCTGCACTTATACCAATACGAGCCTTACGAATTGGCCCACCACAACATTAGTGTAAAAGATGCCCTGTTTGCACTAGAAGGAGCGCTTGAATATGCGGGGGTGCCCCAAATGGGCGC
>CAIOSU010000080.1 GCA_903861055.1 uncultured bacterium | reverse complement strand
TGGCAGATAGGTATGCTGCAGGCAATTGTACATTGTTGAAATAAACCGGACCACCTGGCTCACTGTTGCTTACCGTTATTTGACCGTTTTCGTTAATAACAACTACCATTAAGCGCCATGCGTTGCGCCATGAAGTATAATTAAAAGTGGTATAACAACCCAAAACGGTATTGTCGTACATTAGGTACACACTGCTAAAGTTAGTGCCATTGCAGTTAGGCGTTACACCTGCACCGTTGTTGTAAGAGTCGAAAGATAACTTTATACCATTGCCATGACCAGTTTCAGAACCGCCAGGCGTTGTAGAAATATTGGGGCCAAAAGAAAAACTCATCCCATCGGCACCAGAGCCTCCGCCAGCAAATATTTTAAAATAAGAAAGGAATTGGTTACCATCTAAGCCATTGGTATTGTTGAAAACCAAACTACCTGTTTGGCTAGTTGCGGTCGATGTAAGCCTCACATACTCGCCCGTTACGGTTGCATTGCCCGAGATAGTGGCACCACTTGGCAGCGTATTGCCTACAAAAGAAGTATTGGCAAAGCTGAACAAATCCTGCCCATCGGCACCCGAGAAATAAATATCGGATGTTTCGCCACAGCTAATAATGTTTTGGGCCACTGCAGTACCAGCAGTTGGCACTGCACAAGAGCAGCTCACATTCAGATCAAAGCCTGCCCCTACTGTATTGCCATCTGATTGAAACTTAATGGTAAGCGGTATACCAGGGCCAGGAGCCGAGATGGTGAAACTGCCCGAACCGCTATTGAAATAAGGGTTCAAATATGTCGAAATATCGGAGCTTACACCATCGGTGGCACTTATAAAGTCAAAGCCACTTTCGGTGGCATAGCTGCCGCTAACGGTAAGTATTTGGTCGCTAGAAGTTGGATAAATAATAACCACGCGCGCCTCGTTGTTGGCATAGTTGCCACTTGGCCCGCCAGAATCGTAAATTTTGGCAGCACAGGTTGTTTGCACCTGCTGGTTAACGTTTAGGTAAATGCAAGTTACTGGGGTGTGCGTTACCGTATTGCTGTTTTGAGCAGCTCCGCCACTACAACGGTATTGTATTCGGTAGTCTTTGGCAACGGTGGTGTTGGTGGTATAAGTTGGGTTACTACCCCCCAATGCTACCCACCCGGTAAGGTCAACCCAAGTACCAGTGCCCGCATCGGCATGCTGAAAATTATACTCCAATCCGGAGCCTGTTGTAGTATATCCAGTGCTAGTAAGAGTATAGTTGGTAGAACCCGAGCAACCTGTTGCAGCCGAAATAGCCAAAGCTCCTGCGTTTGGATTGCCGCTGCATGGTGTAGTAGTATAGGTAACGGTTACTACCCAAGTATTGCTCAATAGCTCTTGGGTATATACATCGCAATAAAACCAGTCATAAAAAGACAGGTAGGTACGGAATCCCCTGCCAAGTAAAGGCAATATTACCGCCACCATGCGCTCCATTGGCTATGGTTTGTCCCGTAAGGCTGTAGTTGTTACTACCGTTACTATTACCTGTACCATTTTGTGTAGCTGTCCATGTTGCACCCACACCCACACGTGAGCGCTGCTCCGATCTCCAGGCATCGAGATATGCCCTTACAGTGTAAGTACTTGCAGTACCTGTAATGGTGCCTGCAGGTACGTTTACGTTCATCTGCTCCTGGCAAGCAGCATTAAAACCTGCAAAATACAAGTCGCCATTATTACCATAAGTATTGGTAGCGGTAGGGTCAATAGTTACTGGGTATTGCCTTTTGGCATCCATCAACCAATCCATTGGTACCACAACACCCAAGGTTACTTTGTTGCCAATTTGGCGGTAGGTATAGGTACCAATTAATGCTTGCCCCTCGTTTTTTACATCGGCATTGCTGTCATAAAAAACCAATCGGTCAAAACGACCTTTAAGTGTACCGTTCTGATCAACAATTTCAAGTGCTCCTTTCCAGCCTTGGGCAGTTTCCTCGCCACGGCCTTCTGCTATTTTCCAACCTGTGGGTAAGGTTATGTTTTCGGTAAACACCATGCTGCCACCAGGCAAAGCACCGGTTGGGCGATTTTGGAGAATGTAGTCGGTTTCTAGTTGGTAGTAAGTAATATGCTGTTTCCGGTCAATTGCTGGCCACATTCCCTCAAGGATTAATTCATTGCCCGAAAACACATGCGATGTTGCCTCTTTTGCTATTAAGGTGCTTACCACTTTGCCTGTTGCATCTATATATTGCACTAGGGCCTTTTCACCAAACAGCAGGTTTCCTCCTTTACGGTCAAGTTGCATTTGAGTAGCACCGGTATTGGTATTTACTAGTATTGGCAAATCGGTTGCGGCAATGCCAATTTTTCCGCCCGGCAGCATTACAGGCGCCTGGCCAATAGTGCGCCAATATCCTTGAGCATCTTTATAGTGGAAGATGCCTTTGGTTTGCTGTTTGGTAAAACTTCCATCGGCATTTTTAAAAGTGCGGCTATTGGCATCGCGCAAGGCAATCTCCTCAGCGCTATTTGGCGATCCTTCCAGTTTTACCATGCCCAGTTCTGGGTGCTTACGCAAGTCAGGGCTAAGTGTAGGTTGTTCCTTAATTAACTCGGGGCTTACAACTAAAACTTCACCGCTGGCACTTTTTTTAACAGATGGGTCAACTTTAGGGGCCGAGGTAACGGTATACCTAGGCTTACCCGAACTGCTTGAAGCAGGCTCCTGAATGCTTACATTACTGTTTTGTGCCGCTAGCCCTTGCGAGAACAACAGCATTAAAAACATAAACTTCTGTAAACTACTAATGTAATTATTCCTCATTGTAATGTTTATTTTTTATTCAACTATACCAATGCATTTTAAAATTGACTGCCTGTATTTTATACATTGTATTTACCTGTAAATAAATAAGGGTGCTTAATTTAAACATATCAATAATAAGCAATGTCGCAAATCAGAAAAAGGTAACATTGTGTAACAATACATGCACATCTTGATGGATAAGGCGCATAGATGGCCGAAATCAAACCGATGCATAGCAAATAAAATTGCTACAATACTGCTTAATACGTACTAATACAATAAAAGTTGGGTCGATATAAGTATTTATACTCATTACAGCTGAATGGGTATACTTTAAGACAAAAATACATCCTCTTTATTTTTTGCTCAAGGATTACAATAAGCGCTTTCACAAAATGAATTTGGATTTTTTTGTGGCGACTTGGCGAAAAAACGAACCCATCGAGCATATTGCTTCGGTTGGTTGGCTTGTTAAGAGTATAATAATTGATAAAAGGGCCAGTCATGAAGTCGTGCTCCATATACCATAGGTCCTTAGTGTCTGAGGCTCAGTAACCGTTTATCAAAATGCGGCGTTGCGCAACATCAACAGTGGTATCAATAACCATGTATGCCGAATTGAGCTATGTAGACAAATATATTTAACCTAGGCGGTCAATCAAAAACAACGGTCCAATAACATTGATACCTTCAGGCAAAGTTTCGGTGTTCACAAAGAGGCTTTTGCTTGTATTTTTTAGCTCTCACCGAAATCTCAAAAATTTGGTTTCTCAATGGCCAAAAAATACGCAGGCAACATTTGCAATCAAATGTAAAGAGTAGTTTTTATCTTTTCTGTAAGCCCCAATTTATTGTTTGGCAAACATAATGTTGGGCTATACTTTTCCCTAACATCGTGCTTACATCTGTATTTTCAACTTCATACCTACCTTCAAACTTTGCCCTTCGGTAAGGCCGTTTTGGTTCATGATTTGCTTTACGGTAGCACCAGGGTATTTTTGGGCAATTTCCCACAAGGTATCGCCAGACCTTACGGTATGATACACAACTTTCGACGATGGGGTGCTGTTAGTGCTGCCGCTGCCATTGCCCAGTTTAGCCTTGTCGGCTGCACTCATGCCATTAATTGCTTGGTATTGCGATAGTTTAGCGGTTGGCACATAAATATTGAGACGCTGGCCAGCGTTTAGGCTATTGGTAGCTAAATCATTCCAGTTCTTTACTTCCGAAACGGAGCAATTGTACCATGAGGCAATTACCGACAAATAATCGCCGCTTTTTACCACATAAGTAATGAGTGTTAGCTCGTTTGTGCTTGGAGCGGTATACTTTACATCGCCCGAATCATTTTTAGTACCGGTAGTAGAAGTGCTAGCCGTATTGTTGGTTTTTGGGGCTATTGGTGTTGTTTTTAAATGCTCCTTTCTGTTCTTTTGCGTAAGGGTTAGGTATTCAACCTTTCTATACTGCTCTGCACGGTAGCTAGGCACGTATACCTTAAGTTTTTGCCCAACATGCACCACCGTGCTCGACATTCCGTTCCATTTTTTTATTTCCGATACGCTACAATCAAACCACTCGCTTATGTAGCCCAAGTTGTCTCCTTTTTTCACTGTATAGCTTACTTTTGTTGTAGTACCATCGTCATAGCTGGTGTTGTTAGCGCTAGAGCTATTGTTGGTTGTGCTTGTAGTGGTAGAAACCGTAGAATTAGCATTGTCGGTGTTGGTGCCTGCAATAGCATCGGTAGCTATAGGGCCCAAGAAAATAGAATCTCTGTAATCTTCAAATGCTGCTATGCGCGTAATAGGCAGTTTAAGCGCATACCCATTTCTTGAAGCAGGCACCTCCCCTTTGCGAAGCGCAGGATTTAAAAACTCCAGTTCCAGTTGGTCCATGCCTAATACATCGGCTATGCGTGCAAGAGTTACTTGGCGATATACCATTACGGTATCGGTTTGGTTAAAACTAAACCCTGTATGAATTGGCGTAAACTTATAATCCTCGAAATGATGCAACACGTACATGGCACCGATAAATGCTGGCACATAACCGCGGGTCTCGACCGGTAAGTATGGTCTAATTTCCCAAAAGGTTTTTTTGCCCCCAGAGCGCTTAATGGCTTTGTTAACATTGCCTGGTCCACAGTTGTATGCAGCAATTACCATTAGCCAATCGCCATATACATCGTACATTCGGTTTAGATACTCGACCGCAGCCTCTGTAGATTTATAAGGGTCTCGGCGCTCGTCTAAGTAAGAGTGAATATCGAGATTGAGCCACTTACCCGTTGAATACATAATTTGCCAGAGGCCTGTTGCGCCCATTTTCGATACGGCATTGG
>CAIOSU010000079.1 GCA_903861055.1 uncultured bacterium | reverse complement strand
CCACACCCTAGAAAATAAAGATGGTGAACGTAAATTACATTATTGTGTATTTGGTAGTATTACACTAACTTTGCACTCCTATAATCAAGATAAAGTAATAGTCATGGCTTTCACCTTCTTAGTAGTTATTATAATCATCGTTTGCATTTTGCTATCATTAGCAGTTCTTATCCAAAACCCAAAAGGTAGCGGATTGGGCGCAGGCTTCGCAAACATTGGCAACCAAGTAATGGGTGCCCGTCGTGCAACCGAAACTATTGAAAAAGCTACTTGGACTTTGGCAATTCTTTTGCTAGCACTTACTTTGCTTTCAGCAGTATTTTTGCCAAAAAGCGGTGATAACGTTACTACCACTGAAGGTTCGGTTGTAGAAGAGTTGAGCAAAGAACGCCCTGCAACGCCACCTGCTGGTTTTAACCCAGCTCCAGTTGGTGAGCCTTCAACTGGCGGTGGTATGACCCCAGCTCCTGAGCCTGCACCTGCAACTGATGCACCGGCTGCTGGCGACGAAAAATAAGCGTTAACTAAATTTCTCCTTTCTATTTTCCAGGTTTTACAACCACTGTATACTTGCAAGCCGACTGGTTTCGCGATTCACGAGATATTTCGTATTGCCTTTTCGCAAAAAAGCAGCAGCTACATAATCTCTACATGGTGCATAACCTTGGAGCAAATTAAACAAACCAACGCTAGATTATTCTCTACAAGTGGTAACGGTGTTGTTTGTAAATTATCTTGAAGATGGTGGCGAAATAAAAGGGCTGTTAAAAATTAAGCCCTACCGTTATCACCACATTATCCGATTTTAACTTTTCGGCTGCGGTAATGTCCGACGAAATGACGGCTGTTCCTTCGCTTACGGAACGGAAATAAGCCAAATCAACATACCATTTTTTGCCCCTGTACCCTACTCCACCTGAATAGGTTGAAGAAGTAAGGTCGCGGCCAGCAACAACCCTATTCTTCTCGATGGGGCTGGTACTGAGTGCATAGCCTGCCCGTAGCCTGAAGTTTTTAATGGCTGCTTCGCCGCCCACTCGAACTGTGTGTATTGCCTTAAGATAGTCCTTCACATCCTGGTTTAAAGCACTTTCGGCGCTTTTGAAACCAGAAAAATTGTACCGAGCCCTGTTGTAATTAGTATACTCGTAATCGGCTGAGAGGAAACCATATTTTTTAATAATAAACGCCGCGCTAACTACAGCCCTCCAAGGAGTAGAAAGCTGGTAATCGAATTTTCCGTCAGGTGAGGTGTTGTTATACTGCACCGCATCTACATTTGAGGTGGCTATTGTATTATACTTCTCGGTAATACTATAGCGCGTAGGCGTGTGAAATGATGCGCCAAAGCGCACCCAATTGGCTGCGCGCACAACCAATCCAAACTTGGCATTTACCCCAATACCATCGGTAGTGAGGTTTTGGGAGAAAGAATAGTTGTTGAAAGAGGGAATAACATTGGCCTCATCACTTTCGCGCACATTCAGTTTCTCTCGGTAGGTTAAAAACGGCACCCCAACCAACATACCTATATAGAGCCGATCATTGTAACTGGTGCCGAATGCAAACGACATTTCATCCAATCCGCCACGGCGGGTAAGCGAAATTTGCTGGTTTACGTTATATCCATCAGTTATAGCCGAATACTGGGTGCCACTTGTGCCAATAGGGTTTAAGAGAAAGTTGTAATAGCCCAACACTGCCCCGGGGCTCAAGTTATCGAACGAAATTTGGTCTTCGGTAAGCCCACTGGCAGTTAGCTCGTCGCGGTACTGGTTTAGCAATGAGTTGGAGCTTTGCTTGTTTACAAACACGCTATTGGCGTTGTAGTTGGCTAACCTATTAAAACCAAAGCCAAAATTAAAAGCCTTCCAGTTGCTCGATTTTCTTCTTAACCTACTTAAAACAATGCTCGCATTGGGCAAAAAGGCCCTTACTTGGTGTGCATCGGCGATGGAACCAAACAAATTGGTATTTGCACTGGTATTTTGTACGCCAAAACTTAAGGAGAGGTCGCTGCGCCGATATAGTCCCAATCCACCTGGGTTAATACCTACGGCTGTGTAATCAGCTCCGATGGCACCAAAGGCCCCTCCAACCCCAAGGGCCCTCGCGGTTCCGCCGGGCCTTTGCTGCGAGTACCTTAGCGTTTCTGTTGGGTTTTGCGCTATTGCAGCAGCACCCACCATAAAACTAACTAGGCCTGTAAGTATAAATCGTTTCATCACTTTTCTGGTTCTACTTGCAAAACAACATTACTCAAACAATGGCATACTTAATTACGGGGTCCTGAAGGTATTGAGCCGCCGCCGCCTTTGCCGCCACCACTTGGGCTGATGCTTCCACCACGGTTTCCGCCACCGCCACTCGGCGCTGGCGCTGGTGAGCTTGTGCGCGGTTGTGAGTAGGAAGGCTTGTTACTCGGAGCTGGTGCTGGTGAGCTTGTGCGAGGTTGTGAGTAGGAAGGCTTGTTACTCGGGGCCGATGTTGGTGAGCTTGTGCGCGGTTGTGAGTAGGAAGGCTTGTTACTCGGAGCTGGTGCTGGTGGGCTAGTGCGCGGTTGTGAGTAGCTGGGCTTATTGCTCGGGGCTGGCGCTGGTGAACTTGTGCGCGGCTGTGAGTAGGAAGGCTTGTTACTCGGAGCTGGTGCTGGTGAGCTAGTGCGCGGTTGTGAGTAAGTAGGCTTGTTGCTCGGAGCCGGGGCCGTATTACGCGGCTGCGTATTGTTAGGCGTATTACTCGGAGCAGGGGCCGTATTGCGCGGCTGCGTGTTGTTAGGCGTATTGCTCGGAGCAGGCGCTGTATTGCGCGGTTGTGTGTTACCCGGCTTAGTGCTCGGTGTTGGAGCCGATGCCGGGGTAGTATTGCGCGGTTGCGTGTTGCTCGGATTTACATTAGTAGGCCTAGTGGTACTCGGCACTGGGTTTACTGTAGTGTTACGGTTAATATTGCCGCCAGGTGCAGTATACACATTCGGGTTAGTGTTCATACCCGTACCAGCAGGTGCATTTCGGGTGGTATTTGGCGCTGTGCCAATGTTAGTGCTGGTAGTAGTAGGGCTAACTGATGGTTTGCCATTTACACCTCCAACAGGCGCTGTTGTAATCCCTCCAGTGTTGGTATTACCATTTGGGGCAACCGCGTTAGGCTTGCCACTATATCTGCCAGCGTTAGGGCTGGTGGTAGATATTACGGTTCCTGTATTGTTGCCTATGTTTTTGCCGCCAGCAGGTGCAGGTGCAATAGCGCTGCTACCGTTGCTTGGGCTTGTATATACGTTAGCGCCTGATCCCCTACCAACTAGAGTACCATTACTCGAAATGGGAGCACCAACCGATATACCTGGATTAGTGCCAACCCTCAAGGTTCCCTCTGGGTCTGGGCTAGTTTTGCCCCCGCCTAGTGGGTTGTCAACTGTTTTGCCGCCACCAGCATAGCCTTGGCTACCACCTTCGCGGTAGCGTGGACCGTACTGCTGGTTGTAATAGGGGCTGTTAATGCCATAGTATCCATCATTAAATCCATTGTTGTAACCGTCGTTGTACCCGTTGTTATATCCGTTCCAATAACCGTTATTCCAGCCATTGTTCCAGCCGTTGTTCCAGCCACCATTGTTCCAGCCGTTATTCCAACCAGTATTCCATCCATAGTTTCCATACCATCCGTTGCCCCAACCGTTGTTCCAGCCATTGCCCCAAGCATAGGCAGTATGCCATGAAGTTGAGCACCAACCAGTATTCCAACCCCAAGTAGGCCCTACATAAAAGCCACTACCTACGTATATGCTGCTACCCCAATACCAAGGGTCGTTGTAACCATACCAGTATGGGTCGGTATAGGCGCCGCTATACCAGCCAAAACCGTAATATGGGGTATAAAAACGGCGTATACGACTTGTATAAAAGTAGTCGTAATTACTTACGTTGCCATCATTATCATAATAGTTGTTGGTAATATAAGTATTACCATCGCCATCAGTATAATAATCGCTGCTGTCGGCATAATCATACCTATCGGCACTACCATAGTCATTATTATACTGATTGTAATTGTAGCCATCGTTGGCAGTACTAGTACCCGTGCCATTATTATATTGGCCACTGTTGTCGTAGTATTGGTCTTGGCTCGTGTTGGTATTACCTCCATTAGGTTGGTAATACACGTCGTCATTATTCTGCCCCCAAGCAGCAAAAATGGTTGCCGTTAAAAAGGATGATATGAGTACAAGTGTTTTCATGGCATTCGGTTTATCTGGGTATTAAAAATGGATCGCGTGTCTTTTTGGTTTGACTTACAAGTTACTAACTAGTTTAATCAATTTCGTTGATTCCAATCATCGTGCCACTTTTTCAAATGCCCTTCGTGCAACAAATTTAATCGTTAACTTTGGCATCTGTATATATAACGAACAAAGAGCGTACCAAGTTTGCTATGAGCAAGAAAATATGTAGTAGGGCTGAAGATTACAGCCAGTGGTATAATGATTTAGTGTTGCGCGGCAAACTAGCCGAGCACTCTTCGGTAAGGGGCTGTATGGTGATAAGGCCATACGGGTATGCCCTTTGGGAGAACATGAAGACAGAATTGGACAAAAAATTCAAGGAAACTGGACACGTAAATGCCTACTTCCCGCTTTTTATACCAAAAAGCTTTTTGAGCAAAGAAGCTGCACACGTTGAAGGGTTTGCGAAGGAGTGCGCTGTGGTAACCCACTACCGCCTTATGAACGACCCAAATGGTGGTGGTATTGTGGTAGACCCGGATGCAAAGTTGGAAGAAGAGCTGATTGTGCGCCCTACTTCGGAGACGATAATTTGGAACACCTACAAAGGCTGGATAAAATCGTACCGCGATTTACCTTTGCTCATAAACCAGTGGGCTAACGTAGTTCGTTGGGAAATGCGCACCCGTTTATTCTTGCGCACGGCCGAGTTTTTGTGGCAAGAAGGCCACACCGCACACAGCACTAGCCAAGAGGCCATTCAAGAAGCAGAGCGTATGCTTGATGTCTATGCAGATTTTGTAGAAAATTTCCTAGCTATACCAGTGCTTAAAGGCGTAAAAACACCAAATGAGCGTTTTGCCGGTGCAGTTGAGACCTACTGTATTGAGGCTTTGATGCAAGATGGTAAAGCTTTGCAAGCAGGTACTTCTCACTTTTTGGGCCAAAACTTTGCTAAGGCTTTCGAAGTACAGTTTACCAATAAAGAGAACACATTGGAGTTTGTTTGGGCAACCTCATGGGGCGTAAGTACCCGTTTGATAGGTGCCTTATTAATGGCGCACAGCGACGACGAAGGCTTGGTGTTGCCGCCAAAAGTGGCACCGCTGCAAGTAGTTATTGTGCCTATCTTCAAAAACGAAGAAGAACTGAATGCAGTATTTGACCGTGTGAGTGGCCTAATGGCCGCTTTAAAGGCCAAAGGTATTTCGGTGAAGTTTGACGACGACGACCAAACCCGCCCGGGCTTTAAGTTTGCCCAATATGAGTTAGAAGGCGTGCCAGTGCGCGTAGCTATTGGCCCACGCGATATGGCCAACGGCACTGCCGAAGTAGCGCGTCGCGACACTAAGGAGAAGCAGCTTATGCAGCTGGACGAACTGGATACTTTGATACCTGAACTTTTGGATGCTATACAAGCCAACATGTTCCAAAAGGCCCTTCAATTCCGTGAGGAGAATACCCGCAAGGCTGACACCTACGAGGAGTTTAAGCGCATATTAGACGACGAAGCTGGTTTTGTGTTGGCCCACTATGATGGCACTTCTGAAACGGAAGATAAAATCAAAGAGGAAACCAAAGCCACCATCCGCTGCATACCTCTTAACAACCCTTTAGAAGACGGCGTTTGCATCGTTACCGGCAAACCAAGCAAGCAGCGTGCGGTGTTCGCGAGAGCTTATTGATTTGTGTCACCCTGAGCGGAGCCGAATGGGTGCGAATTACTGGTTACGAGTTACGAGTTGAGTGAAAATTAGTGAATGATTTTTAGCAGCCCTCGGAGCAATTCGGGGGCTGTTTTTTATCCTAATCGCTTGTGATATATACCCCAAATTGCACTACTCCGCACATTTTCGCTAACTTCACTATCCAAAGGCAATACCTAGGCTTATGTTGAAGATATATACCGCAGTCATTTTAACCCTTGCCGCCTACGCCGTTGAGGCACAGAGCATTAAACTAGGTTGGGGAAAGCAAAATAAAGGAATTGGCGAGAGTACCGTAATAGACATGGCCCTTGATACTGCTGGCAGCATTTACGCAGTTGGGTACTTTACCGACACCGTAGATTTCGACCCAGGAACGGATACTTTCTTGATGGCTTCGGCTGGCGATAGGGATGTTTTCATACAAAAACTTACTGGTTCTGGCGACTTTGTTTGGGCCAAACGGGTAGGAGGTGCTGGTGCCGACGAAGCTCAGGCGATTGCCCTTGACGCCGCTGGAAACGTATATACCGTTGGCACCTTTACCGGTACCGTTGATTTTAACCCAGCTGCTGCTACCAACAATTTGGTATCCAACGGCAGTGCAGATGTATTTGCATTAAAACTAACCTCTGCGGGCAACTACTTATGGGCTATCCGCAACGGAAACGCTCAAATAGACGATGTAAAAGATGTAGCTGTTGATGCGGCCGGAAATGTATACCTAACCGGCAGTTTTATAGGCACCGTCGATTTTAACCCAGGAGGCGGCACCGCCAATTTAGTTGCGACAGGCACTTTATTTCCCGATTTTTATGTGCAAAAACTAGCAACCAATGGTACCTATATTTGGGCAAAGCGCGTTGGTAGCTCGGGCTTCGATGAAGCTTATAGTATTGCCCTTGATGCGATAGGCAATGTGTATGTAACGGGTTACTTTGCAGAATTTGCTGATTTCGACCCGAATGCTGGAGCCGATACCTTATTCGCTGCACCAAGCAGAGATGTGTTTATCCTAAAACTTACCAGTGCCGGGAACTATGTTTGGGCAAAAAAGTTTGATGGCAGCATATTTACCTCAATAGGAAACGATATTTTGGTAGATGCCAATCAAAACATTTATTTGGCTGGATCATTTTCATCTAAAGTTGACTTTGACCCAGGGGCTGACTCTCTAGCCCTTACTTCGGCAGGTGGTACCGATCCGTTTATTGTAAAGCTCGACTCAACAGGTGCACTTACCTGGGCAAAGCAGTTGGCCGGCATTAGCAGCAACCAAGCCATATCGATTACTGTGGATACCGAAGGCTCGGTTTATACTACCGGGTACTTTGCCAATACTGTTGATTTTAATCCAGGTATTGATGCTTTTAACCTTACTAGCCAAGGCAATGCTACTGATATATTTGTACATAAATTAGACTCGCTTGGCGAATTGCAATGGGTAAGAAAAGTGGGTAATGCAGGTGCCGATAGAGGGGAAGCGATTCTTGTTGACCCAACGGGTAACGTTTATTTTGCTGGTAGCTTTACCGATACGGTAGATTTTGACCCTCAAGCAAGTACTTTAGAGCTAACCACCGATAGCAACTTCAATGGCTTTATTGCCAAATGGACTCCATGCAGCCCAACTTATGGCAGCATTGATACAATTGTCTGCTATTCCTTCACCTCAACTGGTGGCAACACCTATACTAGCACTGGCGCCTATACCGAGGCATTGGTAAATGCCGATGGCTGTGATAGTTTGGTGACCATAAACGTAACCATAAACGACACCGCGCGCGAAACTATTACTGTGGTTGAGTGTGGTAGTTACACCTTAAATGGGGAGAACTACGATACTTCTGGCACTTACACTCAAGTTTTTACTAGCGCTGCTGGTTGCGACAGTATACTTACATTGCAGTTAACTATCAAAAACAAGCCCGAGGCTGCCGTTACCCAAGTAGACGAAAGGTTAACCGCTACCGATACCTTGGCTATTTATCAATGGGTAAATTGTACCGATTACCTACCGATTGCCAATGCCACTAGGGCAACCTATGTAGCTACCGTAACCGGCGAATATGCGGTTATAGTTACGGCCAATGGCTGCAGCGATACATCGGTGTGCTACAGTATTGTAATCAATGGAATTGACGATGTGTTTGGCCAACAGTTTAAGCTATATCCCAACCCAACTACTGGTATGTTTACTATTGATTTGGGTGGCAATCACAAGGAGCTGAATATAACTGTTACTAACATTGCAGGGCAGGTTATTTTGCAGCCGCAATATAGCCAAACCAAACAATTGGAGCTTACAATGGAAGCCCCTGCTGGCATTTATTTCGTTAAACTTACAACACAAGAAGGGTTAAAACGGGTGCTTAAGTTGGTGAAGGAGTAATAGAACAAGCTTAAATAGGTAATTTAAGCGCTAAAAATTTACTCCCTTGCTTTTTCTACAAACGGCAATTCGTCGGTAAATGAGTAATTGAGTTGCCAACCTTTACTGGTTTGGGTAGCATCTGATACAAACCAAAGCAGTATTTGATTGGTTGGTGATACAATAATTGGCGGTTTACTAGAACCGCTAAACATAGCCAATGTATTTTCTTGCAGGGTGGCATTACCAGCAAATAGGTGTACAAAATCAACTTTCGGTTGGGTATCGAATTGAATGAATTCGAGCTTGATGCGCTTTCCTTCGGGCGCCGTTATTATCCATTTGCAATTGCAGTTGTTAGCATAATCGGCTGTGCCGCTTCCGTCGGTAACAATACCCACACTATCGATAACAAATACGGTCTCACTGCAGTACAGTATCGACGAATCAATGGGCTCCAATTCGTAATTTAGTATCAATGGCTGTTTGCCGCGCTTGCCCTTAAAAGTAACTTCTACCGCTGCTGCAGGCACAAAAAAGCTTCCCGAAAAGCTTCCCACACTGGTACTTAAATACAACGAATCGCCAACATTTATATTCAACAGACCCTTCTCAGCCCATTTAGGCTTGGAGCCGAGGTATATCCCAATACCTTTTACCCCTCCCATCGCTTTTATCGACCACTCAATAGCATTATTATTGGCATCAATCAATATGCTACCTTCGGGCCTAGCGCTATTATAATAATCTCCCCTTTCTGTGGCGTTAAGCAAATAATCGACTGCCGCGCCCACGTTAGGAACACCGGCACCAAGCTTACCCGCATAAGTTACATTATAGGCATCTATAGGTGTGGCGGTATTTTTTAGTGCCGACATTACTTCTTGCGGCGTAGCATCAGGCTTCATTACTTTAAGTACCGTGGCCGCACCAGCTACCAAAGCCACCGCCGCCGAAGTACCTGTTATAAACGAGTTAGCATTATCTGCAATGGGGTGTGGTGCATATACCAAATCGCCAGAGGCCGAAAGGTCGATCTTTTTACCATAATTACTATTGTATACCTTGTGCATATTGCTATCTATTGCTGCAATAGCATACACATAAGGCAACGATGCAGGCGGATCAATTTGCTCGTTATAAAAGTTACCCGCAGAACCAAATATTGCGATGCCTTTATTGGTAGTCTCGGTAAAAAGCGATTGGTATTTACTATCGAAGGCACCACCGCTCCACGCACACACTATAATATCAGGGTTTTGGGTAAGCGCATAGCGGATGCCATCGTAGCCGTCTTTAATATAGGTTTTGCTTGCACCATCGCTTAGTACTTTTATGGGTAATATACGCACCCACTGATGGGCATTATGACCAAAGGCCATTTCGGCCACACGAATAATAACACCAGCTATCATGGTGCCGTGGTAGTAGCTGTACTCGTTTCCCTTAGGTATACTTACATTAGGGTCTTGATCTGAAATATCATAACCCTGCACATCGTCAATATACCCGTTGCCATCTTCATCTACGCCATTATTAGGCAGCTCCTTGGCATTGGTATAAATATAGTTGCGCAACATTCGGTGCGTTAGCAAGAACCCATCATCAATAACCGCAACCACAATAGGCTTTGAAACAGATACCCGGCTTTGAAAGCCGGGTATCTGTAATGTTTCATAAGCTTTAAGGCCTGCGGTGCTATCGATTTGCGCCAGCAAAATATTGGCCACGCCCAGCAATAGCAACGTATAAAATCCTTTTATCATCAAGGGGTAAAGATAATGGTATGCGTATGCGAAGGCAAATTGGCAGTGGAAAGCGTGGTAGTTTCGGTACCGCCGCTTTCGCCCATTTGCCGCAAAGTAAGGCCAGTGCCAGTGCCATAATGCATGGGCACCCTGCCACGGAAATCGGGCAAAGCAAAGGTACTTGTACCATTGCCACCATATGTGGTGCCAAGCAATGCAAATAGGGCCGTGTTTTGAGCTAATGAGATTAGTTGCCCATTGCAAAGGGCCCAACCTCTAATTTCAAAATCAAACCCGTACATCGAAATTTCGCCAATGAATGGATCACTTGCATTTCTGGAAGGAAAAATGCCGGTCACGGCAATACTGAAATTGACAGCTAAAAACGGCTGCATATTGTTAAACGCAGTGTTGCTGCCAGTAGCACCCAATGAAAAGCTTTTGGCAACCCAATTGTTGCCTGTAGCATCCCAAGCTATAACTTGATTGTTACTTGTTCCGGTAATACCAATTGAGCCCGTTGCACCAGTAGCACCCGTTGCGCCAGTAACACCAGTTGCACCTGCGGCTCCAGCAGTTCCTGTTGCACCCGTAGCTCCCGTTGTTCCAGCTGTTCCTGCAGCGCCAGTAGCGCCAGTTGCGCCAGCTGCTCCTGTTGGACCCTGTGAGCCGGTAACTCCGTTTGCACCAGTAGAACCTGTATTTCCTGTTGCACCAGCAGAACCTGTTGCTCCTGTAGCACCTGTTGCACCCGTTGCGCCAACAGTTCCCGTTGCACCAGTAGCGCCAGTTGCACCTGCGGCACCGTTAGTACCGGCAGTTCCAGTAGCACCCGTTACACCAGTTGCGCCTACGGCACCTGTTGCGCCTGCAGTACCAGTAGAACCTGTTGCACCATCAGCACCAGTTAAACCTGTTGGGCCTTGTGAGCCTGCAGCTCCATTTGCACCAGGTGCACCTGTTGCGCCTGCAGCACCAGTAGCACCTGTTGCACCATCAGCACCAGTTAAACCTGTTGGGCCTTGCGGGCCTTGTGGGCCTGCAGCTCCGTTTGCACCAATAGCACCAGTAGCACCTGCAGCACCAGTAGAACCTGTTATGCCTGTTGCACCAGTAGCACCCGGTAAACCAGCTACGCCGGCATTTTCGGCATACAGGGCATAAGGCACACTTAACATCTTAGTGTTACTTATTTCAATAAAGCCGCTTCCAATAGACGGTTCAACTTCAACTTTCAAGAAGAATGGACCATTAGCCCAATTGAGAGCGCTAAATATTCCAGTTACTACAGTGCCGTTACCAATCGAAAAGTTGGCAAGGCCATAGTTGTTGGTAGCAATTATGTGCGTTTCAACATAATTGGTAAGTCCATTTGGCCCACCTTGCAAAAGCGATATCCTAAATTGCACCGTTTGGTTAGTAATAGTTGCCCCAGTGGCATCGCGCACAATAGCTTGATAATTGATGCCTTGAGGCGCTTGCGCCTGCAGCGTTAGCCCAAAAAGCATTGAAATTATAAAAAAAATTAATAAATTTTTCACAAATATAGATTTTACGATTAAGATCTAAAGGTAGCACTTAATCTGAAGAATGAAAGCTTTCGGATAAAAACGAGCAGAATTTGGTATAGCGCAAAAATTCCAGACTGGCTGCCTTATTTCACCCCTTGTATCCAGCTAATTACGCCCGTCATATAGGTTTGTTGGTCGTCCCACTGGCAGAGGTGGCTACCATTGGCGCAGTACAGGTAACTACCATTCTGCACCAAATGGCTCATTTCTTCCATCTCAGCGGGGTTCATGCTGTCGTACTTAGCACCAATCATCAGGGTAGGTACTGTAAGCTCTTTAAGTCGCTCCCAAACACTCCAACCCTTCAATATACCACCCGGCACAAACTCGCTGGGGCCTTGCATGTACTCATACACCACCTGATTGAAATGACTAAAGCTGCGCTCTACTGGCTCAGGCCAAGGCTCTAAGCGGCAAATGTGCTTTTTATAAAAGGCCTTGTACATCAAATCTAAATAGAGCGGGTTCTGGAACTGCTCTTTGCTTTCGTAAAACGATAAGGTATCCAACACATCTTTGGGCAATTCTGCTCGTAGCTTGTTGTTATAGGCCTCGTACTTATCAAAGTCGGCGGTCATGTTGCTTACGATAAGCCCTTTAAGGTTTTGCTGATACTTCAGGGCATACTCCATGGCCAATATACCGCCCCACGATTGGCCCAGCAAAAAGAAGTTGGTACTATCCAATCCCAAATCAAGGCGCACTTGCTCTACTTCTTCCACAAACCGTGCAATGGTCCAGAGGCTCATATCGTCGGGCTGGTCGCTATAGAACGAGCCCAACTGGTCGTATTGGTACAACTCAATATTAGCCTGCGGAAAGAAACTCTCGAAAGCAATCATCAACTCGTGGGTACCTGCAGGGCCGCCATGCAATAGCAGTACTTTCATAGTGGGGCTATTGCCAATGCGCTTGGTCCATACTTGGTAGCCTTCCTTCAACTTTACCATGTGTATACCACCCGCCTGCACGGCATCGTTGGTTGTGTAGTCTAGGTATTGGCAAGCAGTTGGTTGTATTTCTGCTTGGGGTTGAGGTTGCTGCTGACAAGAAACAAATAGCAACGCGAATAAAAACGAAGTGAGGAGAGCCTTGTGCATGGTGGCGTTTTGGTTTGTATGGTGACGATACAAATTACGGGGTATTTTTTTGTTGGCGAAATTTGCATTGATTGCGAATCAAACCGTTAAAACGGTTATGGTATCTCGCATTTCACTTTTCCCATGGTTAAAACTATGGGTGATTTTCTATTTACCGAGTTAATACCAAGCGGCAAAGAATCATTATTATTTTCAAATTTCTAGCCCACGGTTTCAACCGT
>CAIOSU010000078.1 GCA_903861055.1 uncultured bacterium | reverse complement strand
CAGCCGCCAAGCCAGCCGCCCCAGCACCCACAATAATTACTTTGCCCGAAAAATTGGTTTTAAACTTCGGGAAAATGGAATCATCCTTACCGCAAGACTCTAGCAAAATCGAGGAAAGAAATGGAAAACCAATGCCCAACGCTAAGGCTTTTGAGATAAAATCTTTCCTAGTCATGCCTTTCGTTTTTGTATTTTAAGTTAATAAGAATACCTGTTGATAAACCGATGAAAGCCGTATTTACGGCATCGAACCGCAGTTGCCTGCCGTAGTATGCCTTAAAATAGAAACCAATCGCTTTGCGCGGGGCCGCGCCAAAGCCCAAGCTAATGTTCGGTACGAAACTGTGTAACTGCTTGTATTTGTAATCAATGTCGCCCGTACCCAGGTTTAGTATACCATCTTCCTTTTTGAAATTGAGCTGGTATGCAGTACCTACCGCTGCCAAAAGGCAAAAACGCTTATCCAGCTTCTGCCATTGGTACGATACTTCCGGATTGAAAAGTACATTGTGTGATACCCTTGGTTGGTGGTAATAGCCTACCTGCGGCAGCAACTGCAAGCTATGCCTCTTGCTTCGTTTATTGGCTGAGGTTTTTTCCCAAGTCTTTAAGGTAAAAGCATAACCCACCGTGCCACCAACGTTAGTAAAATATGGGCCGAAGTACCCTACCAGCAAGGCATTATCTGCTTTTTGAGCAAAAAGGTTGCCACCCAATAACAAGGTAATGATAAGCCCCAATAGTGTTTTCATTGGTTGTTTTTTGATGATGCTTAAGCCCATAACGTTATTGATCATTAATCAAGTATGGCTGCAGCTTCCGTGCTTTGCACAAAATGGCTTGCTGATGTTTGATATAATGATGGGGTAAAGATAAACAGCCTAGATTGTTGGCCATTTGATTTATGTCACAAAATCATTTGGCCCGCAGGCGACTGAGCGTTTCGCGAGAAATACCTAAAAAGGAAGCGATATAGGTTAATGGCACACGCTTGAAAACGTTGGGTTCTTGGGCTAATAAAGCGGTGTACCGCTCCCGTGCCGACCGCAAGTGCGTATAGAACAGCTTATCTTCCAGATACAGGCAGTACTCGCCAATAACTTGGTTGATGAAATTGGAAATCTCGATATTCTCGGCCATGAGCGGCTTGATGCCGTTTACGTTGAACGAAAGCAGGGTGCTATCCTCCAGCAGTTCAATCGTTTCCCTCGATGGAAGGTTGTTGTAATTACGCAACGACCCTACCATCTCGTTTTCAAAAGCAAACCAACTGTTTATCTCTGTGCCGTTATACAGGTAATAGCTTCGGGCCGCGCCCTTAACCAGTAGATAGGCATATCCACTAGTTTGGTTGGCTTTAATCAGCTCATGTTTTTTAGGGTGGTGCAATACTTTCAAATTGGGCGTTAGCAGCAGAATTGCCGTTTCGGTCAATTTGGGCCTATACCTTTCAAAGAAAGCATCAACGATGTCTGCACTATCCACCGGCATTATTTTAAGGGTTGCTAATAAAGTAATAGCTTCAGCTCTGTAAAGTTATTGCATTAATATGAAGTGGAGGACTTGAGATGATGTTGAGAAGCCTTTGCCTGTTTTGCAAGTCTATACTTCGGTTGGGCATTGTATCATGCCCCTTTCGGATTTTTAATCCGAATGATGGAGCTACGGATTTGCAATCCGTTTAAATGCGTGCACATATTGCGTTACTGGTGTTACTGGCGCCTGCCTACCGGTGGTATGGGATTACAAATCCGCAGCTCGGGTGCGTCGGATTATAAATCCGACGCGGCAGGGTTCAAAAAATCTGCAAATTCTGATTCAGAAATTTGGTAGCTCAGTTCATCAACTTATACACCAGCTCCCGCAGCAAGTCGCTTTCGTTGCCCGTAAAGTCAACGCCCTTGCTTTTTAGGTCGTATTCGTGCATCAAGGCCACGCTCTTTTCCGCATCGGCCTGGGTGTAGTATTTGCCGTAGGTGCGCAGGTTTTGCACCGCCCCCCAATACGTTCCCAACGATTTCATTAATTCGTTGTCGTTCTGGTTTTTGTAATGGAAGTAAGCATAGGCCTTGCTATAAAAGCTGTACAAAAACGCAATCACCACTATAGGGTGATGCTCTTTGGGGTTATTGCCAAAGTAGGTAGCTATTTTTTGGGCCTTGCCTTGGTCTTTTTTTACCAAGGCATCGGTAAGCTCAAATACGTTATAGTCTTTACTAATGCCTATGTACTTTTCAATATCGGCACTGTTTACGGGGCGGCCGGGTTGGGCATTAATGGCCAGTTTGTCTAGCTGGTTTTCAATCTTACTTAGGTCGTTGCCCAGGTATTCCACTAAAAGGTTGGCGGCGTGTGGGTCCAAGCGCAGACCGATGGCTTGTGCTTTGGCATCTACAAATTTGGGCAATTGCTGGTCTTTCAGCTTCTCGGAGTTCATAAACACTCCGTTCTTCTCCACCGATTTCTGCGCCTTGGTGCCTTTGCGGAACTTCTTGTATTTGTAGCAGATAACAAAAATGGTGCTCGGCATGGGCTTATCAAAGTAGCTATCCAGCTTATCCAGGTAGTCGTAGTTCTGGGCTTCCTTCAATATCACCACTTGCTTTTCGCTCATCATGGGGTAGCGGCGCACAATGTCCATTAAGGTTTGGTGGTTCACATCGCGGCCATATACTATAGTTTGGTTGAAGCTCTTTTCCGCCTCGCTGAGCGCATGCTCCTCAATAAAGTCGCTCACCTTATCAATAAAATAAGGTTCTTCGCCTTGCAGGAAGTAAATGGGCGCAAAGGAGCGCGACTTGAGGTCTTTGATGATATCTTGGTATTCCAACGCTGGCATGGGGGCAAAGATAGTAATAGCTTGTCTCGTTTCAAACGAGGGTCCACAGTCCACCGTTCATGGTCGACAGAAAAAATAACGCAAGTTGGATAGAGATTAAAAATTCAAAATTTAAAATTCAAAATTGGGAATGAGTTTATAGATAGTATCATTAAAAAGTTTTTAGCTTACTTTGTTTGGGAGTAATAACTAATGACAAGGACCCGATAATTAACACTTGCTATGGAAACCAGAACAAACCTAAATTATCGGTCTTGTGTCTTGTGTCTTATGTCTTGTGTCTAACAAAAGATATGAAATTAGAAGGTAAAATAGGATTGGCGGGCGGGGTGGCCTTGGTGGTTGGAGGGGTAATAGGTATGGGCGTATACGCCTTGATACCTCATATAGCCGCTAATGCGGGCTATGCTAGTTGGCTATCTATTAGTATAGCATTGGCCATATCTGTTTTGGGCGTATTGCCCGTAGTACAGATAAGTAGTGCCTTGCCCGTGGCAGGTGGTGGCTATTTATGGTGCAGCCGCATGTTGCACCCGTTGGCTGGGGTATTGGTTTCTTTTTGGGCAGTGCTAGGCGGTGGTAGTTCGGTGTGCTTGGTAGCATATGCCTTGGCCGAGTTGTTGTTGCCCTCGGCAGCACCATACTTGCCCGGTAATTGGAGTCCCCATTTGTTTGCGGCGCTTATTATTGGAGGCTTTTATGTGTTCTACCTTACAGGGCTGCGGCTGCTTACCAGCGTGCAGATATTGATGAGCGTGCAATTGTTGATTTCGTTGGCTATATATGCTTTTGCGGTGGGCTTTACCGAAGGGGTGGAGTTCCATTTTGAATTGCCGCACACCAGCACTTTTACCAAGTCCATTATATTGGCATTTAACGTTTGTTTAGGTTTTCAGATTATTGCCGAGCTTGGGGAGGAGATGAAGGACCCGAAGCGCAACATTCCGCTTTCGCTGTTGATTGGTGGGGCTTGCATTCTAGTGTCTTACATTGCCGTTACGATGACTTATATCGGCATTGTAGGAATCGATAATCTTGAAAGCTACGCGACGTTAGAATCGCCATTAATAACCAGTTCGGAGGCTATATTGCCGGCTTTTTGGGTAAAATTTATTGAGTTGGGTGCCATTTTTGCTGCGCTTACCTCTTTCAATGCAGGTGCTATTGCTTTGCCAAGGGAGATATTCTCTATGGCGCGAGATAAGACTTTGCCATCGTATTTCGGTAAGGTAAGCGCTCGCACACAATCGCCTAACTGGGCGGTTACGCTGTTTTTTGCGTTTGTAATCGCAAGCCTCTTGCTTGGCCATTACTTTGATACTGCTGGCATTCTCGATGACTATTTTCCGGGCAATAAGATTGATTATTACGCATTGATGGCCGTTTGCGGTATTATGCTGTTAACCGTGTTTATTAGCATAGCCGTGTTGCGTTTACCTAAAATGTATCCAGCCCAATACAATGCATCCTATTTTCGAATGAGGCCTTGGGTGTTGAAAATAGTGGCCGGGTTTAGTATCCTTACCTCGGGTGGTTTTGTAATATTGGTTGGTATAGAGGCTAAGATAGTTGGACTTATTTATTTGATTTTCACGGCTATTATAACTGGTTACTTCTTCTATCGCAAGAACTATTTAGCCAAACAAGGTGTGGCTATCGGCACCTATCATGACATACTGAGTGGGCATGAAGGGACTGATGAGTAATTTTATATTGGTTAATTGTCGCCCCAAAGGGGCACAATAATACTAGCGTCGGGCACCACCCGATGTACGCATTGGGTTTTCGGTAATGCAATTTGTATATAGGGCGATGCCCTATTCTATTAGTATCTGACCCCTTTGGGGTGAAGAACGTATTGAGGAATAAAGCCAACCATTCACTCCGGCTTAAACCCAACATCTTCCAACCAAGGGCCGCCTTCTGCAGCAGCAACAGCAAGGCTGTCGCAGCGTTCGTTTTCGGGGTGGTCGTTATGACCTTTTATCCACCTAAACTCTACCTTGAATTTTTTGGCAACATCCAAGTACCTTCGCCAAAGGTCCTCATTCTTTTTCCCTACAAAGCCTTTCTTAACCCAGCCAAATACCCAGCCCTTACTAACAGAATCGACCACATATTTGCTATCCGAAAACACCCTCACCGTCAATCCGTCGCGCGTAAGTGCTTCAAGGCCCTTTATTACAGCCATCAATTCCATGCGGTT
>CAIOSU010000077.1 GCA_903861055.1 uncultured bacterium | reverse complement strand
GCTGCCCACCATCAGTTGGGTAAGGTTATATCCGGTTGAGTTTTTAAGTACGTTGGCTCCTGTCCAAACAATCTCGCCGTTCGGCAATACCATTTCAAGGTTCAGCACATAATCCTTTACTACCCCGTATTTCACGGCTTTCGGGCCACCAGAGTTTTCGGCAACATTACCACCAATAAAACAGGTTCCTCGGCTCGATGGGTCGGGCGGATAGAACAAACCAACAGCCTGCACGGCTTCTTGTAATACTTGGGTTATTACGCCCGGTTCGGTAGTCACTTGTAGGTTGCGCTCGTCCAAGTGCAATATCTTGTTCAATCGCTCGGTACTTAGCACCACACCACCATGAATCGCCAATGCACCACCACTAAGGCCGGTGCCAGCGCCACGCGGCGTTACAGGTATATGCTCGTCGTTGCATAGGCGCATTACCTTACTTATTTCTTCGGCATTGGCGGGTTTTACCACTACTTCTGGGTAGAAACTAAAGTCTTCGGTTTCGTCGTGGTCATAGCCTTTCATGGCCGCTTGGTCGTGTATGAGCTGACCAATGCCCACTATTTCGGCCAAACGATCAATAATGGCCGGGGTAACCGGTTTGTATGTGCTGGTAAGTGTGTTGTTTCCCATAAGGCAAAGTTACGCAAGCGCTTTGATAATAAAACGTTTGAAGGGGTTGGAAAGTTGCACGGGGTTGGTCAATGGTCGACAGTCGACGGTACATGGAATGAAAAAAGAGGCAACTATAATATGTCATCAAAACATTAACACCCCAAAAAACACTAATTGCAGCAAATACACCGCCACAGCCACTGGATTGCGGTTGCTGAAATGGTATCGAAAAAAGGGTAACAGCATCATAAATGACACTATAAACCACGCAAGGTAGTTGCGCAGCGGCACACTGGGGGTTTCCCAGCTCCATAGGCCATGGGCAATAGCGAAGGGTTCGATGAGCACATCCAATGCTACCATGAGCAATGCGCCCAGTATTGCTTTGGCCCAGTTGGGCAGGGGCGTGTAAGAGGCTATGGTGCCCGTGCAATAAATAAGCAGCACCCAATTTAGGCCAATGATTAATGGTATTTCAAAGAGTTTGAAACCGAGCCCATCATCATAGCTATATGCACCAAAAATAATCCCCGTGTTCACACCCAGCCATTCAACCGACCAACCTGCCACAAACACAGCTAAAATGAACGCTAAAAAACGACCGCTCCACGGGCGGTGGAAGGCAAACACCATAATGGAGGCAAAAATGAGGTTGGCAGGGGTAAGCTTTTCAAACAACGGCAGCCACTCAGACAGCAAAAAGCCAGCAAGTCCTACGGCATAGATGATGGTAGTAATGATGATGGCAATGGCTGGAGCGGTAATCTTCATGGCTTGTGACGGCGTTTTACAAGGTCAGCAACTATGCGGCCCGAAAGCAAGCAAAGCGGTATGCCCCCGCCGGGGTGGGCGCTGCCGCCACAAAAATACAAGTTGTTGAGCTGACTGCTGTAATTGGCGTGGCGCAAAAATGCGGCAAACATATTGTTGCTGCTGCTGCCGTACAGTGAGCCTTGGTATGAGCTGGTGCGCTGCTCAATCAGCACAGGGTCTAGCACATCTTCGGTTTCAATAAGGTGCTCAATATCTTCGCCTAGTTTAACTTTCAGTTTTGCGAGGATGTTTTTTCGAGTGGTTTGGCGCAAGGTTTCCCAATCTTGGCCGGTATTGTTAGGGGCGTTTACCATTACAAACCAATTTTCGCAACCCTCTGGCGCATCGGTTGGGTTTTCTTTGCTGCTTATGTATAGGTAGGTGGTAGGGTCGTTGTAAACGGTTCCATCGGTAAACAACGCCTTAAACTCAGCTGGGTAGTCTTTCGTAAATAATATATTGTGCACATCCAGTTTTGGAAACTGCTTTTTAACACCCCAGTAAAATATCATGGCCGAACTGCTTCGTGGCTGGTGCGTAATACGGGTAGGTTCTTTCAGGTCGGGCAATAGTTTGCGGTAAGTGTTCACCACATCCATATTGCTTACTACAATGTCGTAACCACCCAAAACTACTTTACTTCCTGCATCGTGCTTTGTACTTTGTACCTTGTACTTCACTTCCACTCCTACCGCACGCTTGCCCTCAACTATTATCTTATCGACAGCGCAATTAAACTCAAACTTCACCCCAGCCTCTTGTGCCAATTGGTATAGTGCATTGGTAACGCTGTGCATACCACCCTCGGCTAAGTAAGCGCCAATGTTATGCTCCAAATGCGGAATGATATTGAGTGTGGCAGGGGCTTGATAAGGGTCGCTGCCATTGTATGTTGCGTAGCGGTTAAATAACTGCACCACCCGCGCATCCTTAAACCAACCCCTATTGGCCCTGTCCACGCTACGGAAGGCATCAAGCTTATGCAGCTTGAGGCTGGTTTTAAGGGCTTTTAAATTGAGGTAAGTACTCCACTG